>PWSL01000475.1 GCA_003563255.1 Desulfonatronospira sp.
GGGGCAAAAGAGACGGCCCACGGAATACACGGAATCTCACGGAATATGCGTTGCTTCGCAACGCTTTAAAAACTTCCGTGTCCTTCCGTGTGTTCCGTGGGCAAAAGCTCCTGGCTTTCTTAGAAAATGAAACAACATGTTGGTTTGAAATATGTACTAAGCGCCTAGATTCTTGAATTGTCAAACACCAAGGTGAAGAAATTGATCAAAGTCGTTGTAGTGGACGATTCCGCCTTCATGCGCAAGGCAATCAGTACCATGCTTCAGAAGGACCCCGAGATAGAAGTGGCTGCAGTCGCCAGAAACGGCATGGAAGGCCTGGATATGGTCCGCAAGCATGACCCTGATGTTGTCACTCTGGATATAGAGATGCCGGTAATGGATGGACTAACCGCCCTGAAGCACATCATGATGGAGATGCCCAGGCCGGTTATAATGGTCAGTTCTCTTACCACCGAGGGAGGCGAGGCTACTCTGAAGGCCATGGAATACGGGGCTGTGGATTTTATTCCCAAACAGCTTTCAAAAGTAAGCCTGGACATAGTAAAGATTGAGCAGGAACTGCAGTCCAAGGTCAAAACAGTGGTCAGGAATAAAGGCAGACTGGCCGGTAAAGCCAGGAAAAGCAAGCCCAGGGTTGCCAGAGAGGTCTCCAGGATCATTCAAGCCAAACCCAAGGGAAAAGTAATCCGGGATATAGTGGCTGTAGGGGTATCCACAGGCGGCCCTCCGGCTGTGCAAAAAGTTTTATGTGAACTACCCCGGGATTTTCCCGCCAGTATACTTATTGCCCAGCACATGCCCGGTGCTTTCACCGGCCCTTTTGCAAAGCGCCTTAATGAAGCATCGTTTTTATCCGTCAAGGAGGCCGAGGATCATGACCAGTTGAAGCCTGGCTGGGTCTATGTAGCTCCCGGGGGTAAACACTTAAGCCTCAACCCCGGGACTTCCAGGATTGAACTGACTGTCAGTACCAAGCCGGAAGAAGCCATATACAAGCCCTCGGCCAATGTATTGCTGAGTTCTGCCGCTAACGGACTCGGGCACAGGACTATCGGGGTCATCCTGACCGGCATGGGCAGCGACGGGCTCCTGGGCGCCAAAGATCTCAAGGCCAAACGGGGGCTTGTGCTGGCCCAGAGTGAAGAAACCTGTGTTGTTTACGGGATGCCCAGGGCAGTCATTGAAGAAGGCCTTGCTGATCAGGTGGTGAATATTGACGACATGGCCCAGGCCATTACAAACCTTCTTTATCAGGTATCTGTTTAGCACTACAGCGAAACTAATAAAATACAGCATGCTGTCTCAATTGGGGACAGGCACCCCGGCACTTATTTTTTCTTGAACAAGAAACAGATTAGAAAAAAATAAGTGCCGGAAAAGCCAGTCCCCCTGCTACACGCAAAGCGCTGAACAGATTCTTTATCAGAAATGACAGACTTCAGGTAACCATTCAGGGGGACGCCGGATACCGGCCTGGGGACGATACCGGCCTGGGGACAGTCCCCACAACACATTTCCTGCAAATATTATATAATTACCGACGCGAATTTTTTAAACCTGCACAAACATTACATAGCGAGAGACAGTCCCCAGGTCTGGTACCGGCGGTCATCATCCAGGACCCCCTGAATGGTTACGATTTCAGGGCCAGGTCACCAGGTCGAACAGGAGCAATCATGCATCAGGATAAGAATGAGATTATGCAGCTCTTGAAGAGCGAAGATCAGTCGGAGCAGAGGGAAGGAGCTTTCCTGGCCCGGGACATGAAGCTGGTGGAGGCTGTGCCTTATCTGGTCGGCCTGCTGCAGAGCCGCAGCATAGGTGTTCAGGAAGCTGCGGATATGGCGCTGCGCAAGATAGGTGGAGGGCCGAGCGTAAGCGCTCTCATTCCTTTACTGGCCAGTGACTCTCCACCGGTGCGCAACCTGTCCATGGATATTTTGAGGCATATCGGACATCAGGATATTGACGCCCTGCTTAGACTGCTCAAGAGTGAAGATACTGACCTCAGGATATTTTCAGCGGATATCCTTGGCTCCACCAGGTCATACCTGGCGGTTGCCCCGCTGTGCGAGCTTCTTCTCAAAGACCCGGAGGTCAATGTTCGCTACCAGGCTGCGGTAAGCCTGGGAGACCTGGGCAGATCAGGTGCAACCGAATGTCTGAAAAGAGCTTTTTCCGACGAGGAATGGGTGCAATATGCTGTGGTGGAAGCCCTGTCAAAGCTGAGGGACGAGTCATCAGTCAAGGTGCTTATTCAGGCCCTGGGCAACAGTTCGGAGTTGGTCTGCTCCATGATAGTCGATGCTCTGGGGGAAATGGGCGACATCAAATCCGTTCCCATGCTGCTAAAGCGTATAGAAGATTCTCCAGCGACCCTTCGCAATAAGATAGTCAAGGCAGTGATCAATATACTGGGGGGCAAGGCCCTGACTTTTTTGAGCAATAAAGAAAAGGAAAAGCTGCATGATTACCTGCTGGCGGCGCTCAAGGACGACGAGACCGATATCCAGGATGCTGCAATTCTGGGATTGGGCTACGTGGGGGGCGCCAGGGCAAGTCGCAGCATTCTGAACACAGCGGCCCTCATGGATCCGGATTATGAAGAAGACAGGCTGCAGAAGGTTCATGAATCTCTGGTCTCCATTGGATACAATCAGTCTCTGGTAGAAGGCCTGATTTCCGAAGACGAAACCCTTGCCTCCCTTGCCATCCATGCTTTGGGAAGCATTGGCGGGAAAGAGGCAATAAATGATCTGATAAGCTCTTTTGCTCTGAAAAACCGCGACCAGCAAAGAGAAATCGCACACATGCTCCACGACTGCGCAGGCCGGGAAGCCCGGGACTTCTTTCTGACGACCCTGCAGCAACACCAGGACGGGGATGTATTGAAGTACGGCATCAGTTTTATAGGCGTCAAACTCAGGGATGAAGAGAGCATACCAGTATTGCTACGTTTTTTGGAACACCCCTGGGATGACGTCAAAAAGACAGCCCTGGAGGCAGTTTTGAGCACAGGTGGAGGCACTGTCCTGCGTCATTTTCAGGATATGCTCTCAAGCACCGATACCATAAAAAGAGTTATGGCGGTGTATGCCATTGGCAGGCTGGGAGCGGACAACAGCATGGAGACTCTTGCCGAGGCACTGAACGATGAGGCTTATGAGGTCAGAAAAATCGCCCTGGAGGCCATGGGCCATATCAGCCCCGAAGACAAGAATGTACTGCACCTGGTGGTCAAGGGACTTCAGGACGAAAACAGGGAAGTAAGAAGGAGCGTGGTGGATCTTCTGGATGAATGCCCGTACCCTGAAAGCCACTCTTACCTGCTCAAGGCTCTGCATGATCCGGATGAATGGGTCCGGGTCCGGGTTGTCGAGGCCCTGGGCAGAAAAAAGATACAGGACAATATTCCGGAAATGCTTTCTCTGTGGGAGAGGAGTTCCCAGTTAGTAAAGATCAAGATTGTCGAAGCTCTGGGGATTATCGGGGGACAGACAGCATTCAGGTCTCTGCTCGATATTCTTGATGATCCCGATCAGGAAATACAGGATGCAGCTGAAACAGCACTGGATAAATTACAAGAACAAAACATGGAGCAGGGCCAAGAATGAACTCGCCATTTCCCAAAAATATAACCTTCAAAAAAGAATTGAAGATTAATGACCAGGAGTTCAAACAACTCCGGGATTTTATTTATGAAAAAAGCGGCATATATATCGGCGACAACAGGAAGTATCTTCTGGAAAACAGGCTGGGCAACAGATTAAAAGCCCACAACCTCAAAAGCTTTGGCGAGTATTTTTACTTTTTGCGCTATGATGCCCAGAGGAACGAAGAGTTGACCAAGCTTTTCGAGGTTATAACCACCAACGAGACCAGTTTTTTTAGAAATCCACCTCAGATAAAGGTATTTCAAGAACAGATCCTGAGGGACCTGGTAAAGACCAAAAAGGCCAAGGGTGACAAAAGAATCCATGTCTGGTCAGCGGGATGTTCCACGGGAGAAGAGCCGTATACTCTGTCCATAGTTTTACACGAGGCTATGAACTATGAAATGAGTTCCTGGAAAATAAAAATTTCAGCCCACGACCTTTCAAATGCTGTGCTTTCGGCTGCCAAACGAGGGATCTACTCCCATTACGCCCTCAGAAGTACTCCTCCGGAGATAGTCAAAAAGTATTTTTTGGAAGAATCTCCGGGTATGTTCAGGGTACAGGACAAGGTCAAGGAACTGGTGCATTTCGGTCAGATAAATTTAAGCGATCGCTTCCAGCTGAAAAAAGTTGAACGTTCTGATGTGATTTTCTGTAGAAACGTAATCATTTACTTTGATGAAGATATGAAAAAAAATGTCATAAACTCCTTTTACGACAACCTTTTGCCTGGTGGATATATGTTTATCGGCCACTCGGAGTCTTTGCACAACATCAGTCGGGCGTTTAAACCTATGCATTATCCGGGGTCCATCGTTTACCTGAAGGAAAAGTAAGGTATCTGTCAGGTATCTGTTTAGCGCTTTGCATGTGGCATGGGGACTGGCTCTTCCGGGACCCACTTGTCCCAAAAAATGAGATATTTTATGCACAAAATGATGCTCAAGTGGGTCCCGGAGTGCCTGTCCCCTGCCTTCCTAAAAAGCGCTAAACAGATACTTCGCTGTAGTGGTAAGCTTGTTTAGTTCCAGAGAGGGCTTATGCAAAAAGAAAAAGAGCGCAGGCAATATGTCCGCATACCAAAGAATTACCGGCTGGAGTTGCAGTCTCTGGAATTCCCCGTGGCTTCCCAGAAAAAGATCCAGGTGGTATCTGCGGATATCAGTTCCGGCGGGCTCAGGCTCAGTTCCCACGAGAAGTACAATATTGGCCAGATGGTACAGGTAAAGGTTTATATTTCCGGGTTGAATAAGCATCACCCCGGTTTTTTCAAGGTATTTGAAAGCGATGCAGGGCAATACCTGCAGGCTGTGGCTGAAGTGAGCTGGGTGCGGGAGAAGATCGCTTTTCAGTTGTATGAGATGGGACTCAAATTTGTTGATGTCTACGAAGATGACTGGCAGGCATTGAGAGGGTTGCTGGCTAAACTGGAGTAAGGCCGTAATATTGCAACGACACTTTTTTGTGCCTCAGGGGACCGGTTCTCCCCTCACTTGTTTTTCAAAATACATAGATCCCCTGAATGAAGGTCTGGGGACTGTCCCCGCTAAGTACTATCTTTGAAGGTTCACACAACTTAGCGTTTGTCATATTTGAATTGTGCAGGAAAGGTGTCGCGGGGACTGTCCCCGGGCCGTTGCGGCATCCCCTGAATGGTTACCACAATTATATCTGTCAGGAGCTGAACAGATACTAAATCGGGATGTTTTCCCGTGGCAGGAGATGGTTTCATTGCCTGGACAAGTGCTGGCTGTCGCCAATCAGAAGGGCGGAGTGGGCAAGACAACTACCGCCTTGAACCTTGGTGCTTCGTTGGCAGGGTTCAGGAAGAGGGTCCTGGTGATGGACCTGGACCCGCATGCCTGTGCTTCCATCCATCTGGCGTTTTACCCGGAGCAGATAAGTTATTCAGCCCTTGATATCTTCAAATCTTACCCGGATTTTGCTTATACATATAACGATTGCGTTTATAAAGACAGGCAAGGCCTTTTTTTTGACTTTGTGCCCAGCAATATCCACCTCTCAGATCTGGATGCAGAACTTCGGGATGTTTCCGGCAAAGGACTGATCCTCAAGAAATGGATGGATGGAATATGCGGAGATTATGATGTAATTATTATTGACTGCCCCCCCCAGATGGGAATTATCCTGGTTAATTCCCTGGTGGCGGCGGATCTTGTAATTATCCCTACGCAGACTGACTTTCTGGCCCTGCACGGGTTCAAGCTGATCTTTGATACCATGCGTCTGTTAAACAAAGCCCTTGAAAGGCCGATTAAGTACAGGGTACTGGCCACAATGTACGACAGACGGGCCAGTGCATGCCGCCGGGTGCTCAATACACTGCAGAAGAAAATGGGCCCGGAAAGACTTTTTGAAACTATAATCAATACTGACACCAAATTCAGGGAAGCCAGTGCCAGAGGAAAAGTTATCCGCGACTATGCACCCAGATCCAGAGGGGCTCTGGAATATTTTAAACTGGCCCGGGAGATAATTAATATATGAAAACACCGGAACAGTATTTTCAGGAACAGGTCTTTGATCCTGATACATCTGCATCTCAAAATGAGATTTCGGATCAGGAACAGGCTTTCATCAACAGGTACCTGGGAGAAGAGCTGGCCGGAAAGATTCCCGAGGTGGGACAGAAGGCACAGCAGGCCCAGGACCTTCCAGGGCCGCAACCCAGGGTGGAAACTCAGTCATGCACTGAACATCAGGATGCTGTACAACGCAAAGATTCAGATTATAAAAGCCTCTCAGAGGTATTACGCCTGCGAGGGGAAGTGCAACTGGTCAGCTTTTTCAATGGGCAGCAGGAATACGCCCTGCCTATTGAAACTGTCCAGGAGGTCATTAAGTATATCCAGCCCTCCAGGCTTCCCACAGCACCTCCTTACGTCGAGGGGGTCATAAACCTGCGCAGTAAGATCACTCCGGTCGTAGATCTGCCTGGACTTTTGCGGATAAAGACGTCTGAAAACACTGAGCACAGGTTTATGATAGTATGCAGGCACTCAGGCTTTCAGATAGCACTGCTGGTTGAGCGTATTGCCACCATGTACCGGGTATCTGACAGTGATATTGAGTGGAACGTGGATGGAGTTCTGGGGGGCGATTCCGGGATAGTGGAGGCCCTGATAAAAAACCGTGAACGGATAATCTCCATCCTTGGCATTGAAAAGTTAGTCCAGTATCTACTTGGATAGCAGAAAGAAAAATAAACCATGGAGCAGCACTTACAATGGCCAAACATATTCTGATGGTGGACGATTCCAAGACTGTGCGGAATCTGATAGCCTTTATCGTCAAGAAAGAGGGTTTTCATGTCACTACTGCAGAAGATGGTCTGGACGCACTGGAAAAGCTTTATGCAGCCTCCAAAATAGATCTGATTATTACTGACATCAATATGCCCCGCATGGATGGATTTACATTTGTACAGACACTCCGGGAGCAGGAGTCTTTCAGGGATGTGCCCATAATCATTCTGTCCACCGAAGGACAGGACAAGGACAGGGAACAGGGGTTGAACCTGGGGGCCAACCTCTACATGGTCAAGCCTGCTCAGCCGGAAAGACTGTTGAAAAATGTAAAGATGCTTATGGGCTAGGTTGCCGGTGATCGCTTCTGAAATAATGCTGTTGATGTCAGGTGCGGAGAAGTAAATGAGCCAAGATTTTTTCGATGCGGAAGTGTTTTCAGATTTCGTGGTGGAAGCCAGAGAACATCTGGAAACCATTGAGCCCAAGCTTTTGGAGCTGGAAAATAATCCCGATAACCTGGAACTGCTGAACGATATCTTTCGGCCTATGCATTCCCTGAAAGGCGCTTCAGGATTTCTGGGTCTAAAGGATATGAACGCCCTGGCGCACAAAGGTGAAAACATTCTGGACGAGCTGAGACAGGGGCGTATGAGGGTCAATTCCACCATCATGGACCTGATCCTGGAGGCCACTGACGCCCTGCGCACCATGGTGGACAACCTGGAAAGTATGGGTCACGAGGGCCGCCTGGAAGTCGGCCATATCATCACCCATATTGAGGAAATCCTGAAAAATAAGGATCAGCCTCCAGACCAGGCAGAGCAGAGGGCTTTGCAGGAAGAAACCGCTCAGGAAACTGAAACCGCGCCCGGGGGGCAAAAATACACCCTGAACATGGTCAGCCTGGATCATCTGAACGATTTTATTGAGGAGGCCCAGGAAAATCTGGCCGCAGTCAATACGCTGCTTCTGGATATGGAAAAGGAAGGGGGCAGCACCCAGGAGCAGATAAATGACCTGTTCAGAAACTTTCACAACCTGAAAGGTAACAGCGGCATTATTGGCTATGCAGAACTAAACGGTCTGACTCACGAAGTAGAGACATTTCTGAATATTATCCGTTCAGGGGAGCAGGAACTTGACGGTGAAGTCCTGGATGTCCTTCTGGAAACTGTGGACATACTGGAGTCCCTTTTAAATGATATTGACAGGGCAACTGGAGAAGTGCAGGGCATGGATGTCTCTGAGACCTCGGACAGGGTTCGGGACCTCAAAAAACGTTTTCAGTCCGGGAATGAAACAGGGGCAGGGTCTGTGGAAGAAGAAAGACCGGCAAAGAGGAATGGTGGGCAACAGGCCGTCACAGGCCATGAGGAGGATTCCGGGCAGGTTGAGTTCTCGGATGTCGACCCTGAAGACCTGCAGATATTCAAACAGACAGTTGAGCAGCAGTTTGCCAATATGAAGCTTGCACTGGACAGGCTGTCCAGTGACGGGACCGACAAGGAAATGGTGGACGGACTTTACAGGTCACTGGTGACTGTTCAGAATTCCACCGGCTATATGGGGTTTGAAGAACTTAAAAAATATGCTGCAGACACTGCCAACCTGGTAGACCAGGGCCGTAAGACAGATACCGATTTTTCCCTGATGTACGATATACTCAAGCAGGAAGTGGATATTCTGGAGTCCATGGTTGGCAGACAAATTCAGAAGTTTGCCGCTGGTGCTGCAGAGGCCGGGCCGGATGTGCAGGAAGGCACTGTTTACTCTCCCGGCGAAAAGGGTGCGAAGGCACTGCAGGAAACGGAATCGCCACCCGGCCCGGGTCCTCAGGAAGAGGCTGCAGCCCCAGTTCCCGAGGCAGGAGATGGAACCGGGATGGATGCCAGTAAGGTCAAGGATCTTCAGCAGGCTGACAAGCCTGAGGGTCCATCCAGGCCTGAAGAGGCAGAGGCACAGAACATTGGGGCCGGCAGAACTCAGGCAGGTTCCCCCTCCTCTACCATAAGGGTTGACCATGCCAGACTGGATGAACTCATGAACCTTATCGGGGAACTGATCATCAACCGCAACAGGTTTACCATGCTCTCCAGGTCTCTGGAGGAGGGGCATGATGTGCTGGAAGTGGCCCAGCAGCTGAATGAAACCACCAACTCCATGGCCCGCATTTCTGACGACCTGCAGGTGACCATAATGAATGTGCGCATGGTGCCGGTGCGGACTGTGTTTACCAAGTTTCCCCGCCTGGTGCGTGATCTAAGCCGCAAAAGCAATAAAGACATCCAGCTTGTCACCGAAGGGGAAGATACCGAGCTGGACAAAAGCGTGGTGGAACTTATCGGCGATCCCCTTGTACATCTGATCCGAAACGCAGTGGACCACGGCCTGGAATCCCAGCAAGAGCGTAAAAAACAGGGCAAGGATGGAAAGGGCACCATATGGCTGCGCGCAGCCCACAAAGGCAATTCCGTGGTTATCGAAATAGAAGATGACGGCAAGGGAATAGATCCGGAAAAAATGAAGCTTAAGGCCGTGGAAAAAGGAGTCATCGGTGAGGAAGAAGCCCGGAACATGGAAGCGGACCAGGCGGTGGAACTGATTTTCGCGCCGGGTTTTTCTACTGCTGAAACTATTACGGACGTGTCCGGGCGAGGTGTCGGCATGGATGTTGTCAAAAACAACATCAAGAGTCTCAAGGGTAATATATCCGTGAATACCACGGTGGGCCGGGGGACAAGATTTTCCATCACCCTTCCCCTGACCCTGGCTATCATCGATGCCCTGATGGTGACGGTGAACGGGCAGATATATGCCATCCCCCTGGACGCTGTCTCAGAGACCACCAAGATAGAATCATCAAGAATAAACGAGATAAACAACCGTAAGGCCATAACACTGCGCGGTGAGGTGGTGGGCATTTCCAGCCTGGCGGAACTTTTGGATCTGCCTGAAAACAAGGAGGACAGGGCAGAACTTCCCCTGGTGATAATTATGGTGGGAGACCGCAGGCTTGGGCTGGTGGTTGACGATCTCCTGGAACGGCAGGAGGTTGTTATAAAGTCGCTGGGGGAATACCTGGGGGATCAGCCTGGGATATCAGGAGCCACCATTATGGGTGACGGCAGTGTGGTGCTCATCCTGGACCCCAACGAAATATACAAGCTTGCAATCAGCAGGAGTTGAAGCGTCAATGGCAACCAGTGATCGCAAGCTCTCCCGCAGGGATCTTTTCAGGGGGATTTTTCGACAGGGCCGGGGAGATGCTGAAGAAAAGGAAGCCACCGGAGTCGACCCGGACATGGTTTACGCCGACAGGCTGTTGAGAGATGGACGGTATGACAAGGCTGCACATCTGTATTCCAGAATGCTCCAGAAAGAGCCCAGGCACCTGGAGGCCATGCGCAATATGGGATACTGCCTTTTCATGCAGGGAGATTACGCCGGTGCCAGGCAGGCCTGGGAAAAACTTCTGAGTTTCAGGCCCAGGGACAACTTTGCACTTCTTTACACCGGGCTTGCCTGTGCTCACCTGGGAAACGGAAAGAAGGCCCTGGAAAACTGGAATCTTTTTTTTGATATTCGCAAGCCCATTGTCCAGAGGGAGATAAACCTCATACTGGCCAGGCAGGAAAGAGGCGAGTCCCTGGAAGCTGAAGAAATGGCCGCCATGGTCCAGAAGGCCATGGATAAGCAGAAAAATGCCTGAGGTCTTGAGTGCTCAGTGCCAGGCCTTGAAACCCCGTCTTTGCTAGAATTATTCTTATTTTATGTGACAGGGTTTCAAGAGTAAGTCTAA
>PWSL01000506.1 GCA_003563255.1 Desulfonatronospira sp.
CACTACAGCGAAACTTCAAAAATTTGTAACCTGTCTCAATTGGGGACAGGCACTTTTGCCGTTTGATAACTTGCAATTGAACAAAATAACAGGCGGCAAAAGAGCCAGTCCCCGGAGGTCAATATATAAGTTTCGCTGTAGTGCTAGGCTTTTTCCGCGACCTTGCACGGAAAAAGTGGCCCCTTCGGGGCAACATCCGAAAAAGGAAGGGAGCTCATACAACCACCCCCGGTCTTAAGAAGTATGGGAGTATGGGCGTATGGGAGTATGGGAGTATGGGCGTATGGGAGTCAAAACATCCTTACACCCACACATGGATACCCCCATACCCCCATACTTTCTTCCATGGGAGGGGAGTTTACGCCGTGCGCGTAATCTACTCCAGAGGGGCAGGATGTCAGAAAAAGTTACCAACATGTTTGTTTGAAATCTGTGCTAGTGTCCAAACAGATACCGCTGTAGTGATAACTTGTTCAGGGCTGGTTTCCGATCTGTGTTTGAAAAAGACCTTTTTGTGGCGGTATCAGGCTGATTTCCCGGTAAAGCGGGAGGGATTGTATTTCCTGCCTGATTGTGGCATGATGAACTGATGGAAAGGATAAGTCCCAATACTCCTCACAGCCTTACATTGGCCGAAAAATACGTATGGTGGAAAAGACCTGAAGATGCCTTGCGGAACAAAAGGCATTTTCTGGCTTCTCTCATGACTTATGCCACCATGAAAGATACCCTCTGGATGGAAGAAAACTTTTCCGGAAAAGAACTGATTGATGTCCTGCAAAATCCGCCCGTCGGGATTTTTACTCCCCGTGCCTGGCACTTCTGGCATTACAGGCTGGGTCTGGCTGACAATGAAAATGATATCCCTGATTTGCCCAGGCGAGAATGGCAAAAGAAGAGCGGATGACCATCAAGATCAGCTTCAGGCCCGACTTGTCAGTCCTGCCTCCGGCCCAAAAAATAATCTGGAACAAGCTCATTGCTGTCCCTGAGAATTATGTTCTTTATGGCGGTACAGCCATTGCCCTGCAACTGGGACACAGATCATCCATTGATTTTGATTTTTTTTCTTCTGATCATGCTGACAGCGACCATCTGTATTCTGTTGTTTATTCTTTATTAGGCCCGCTTGAGATTATTCAATCCCGGAAAAACACTCTCAGTATAATTACTTACAGTGATGACCCGGTAAAATTATCCTTTTTCTGGGGTATTAAAACTGGAAGGGTAAAGCCGCCCCGCATCGCTGAAGACAATGGCATACAGGTTGCTTCTCTTCAGGATTTATTTGGTCATAAGCTGAAAACCATTCTCCAGCGGGTCGAGGCCAAGGATTATAGAGACATCGCCTGTCTGCTTAAAAGCGGTTTCCCCCTTGAACTGGGCCTTTCTTGCGTTTTATCGTTCTGGCCTCATGCGCCCATTCAGGAAATAGTCAGGGCATTGGCCTATTTTCAGGAAGGGGACTTTTCTGACTTAAGCGAAGCGGATAAACAGGTACTCATCAAGGCATGCTCGAATATCTCCTATACTAATGTTGCCAGGCTGCCGCTTGACTCTCACGCATTGTCAACAGCCTCCTGAACCAATAACCTACAGCGAAACTAATTATTATCCTCTGGGGAGTGGCTCTTTTGCCGCCAGGGTTTTTGAGCAATCGACAGTATTCAACCGGCAAAAGTGCCTGTCCCCCATTGAGATAATCATTATGTATGTGATCAGGCTTGCCTTTTTTGAAAAAAAGCGGGACATGATTCGCATCTATGCCACCACCCAGCCGTGAAGTCCAGGAGGAGTGTATGGGACACGGCTCGGTCAGAATTTGCATCCACCCTGATTATTTATTATATTATAGCAATAAAGGTATCTCATGTAATCTCCTGTATTTTGTGGTTCAGTCTGCCGGCCAGATGGGTATACCTTTGGTTTGTTCCGGCATTTCTGACTACAATGGCCAGAGCCTTTTTGGTGCCTATGAACACCACCAGGTTCTTGCCCCGGGTGATGCCGGTGTAAACCAGATTCTTCTGCAGCATGATATAGTGCTGGGTAAGCAGGGGAATGACCACGGCTGGGTAGTCGGACCCCTGGGATTTGTGGATGCTGACGGCATAGGCCAGCACGAGTTCATCCAGGTCTGAATATTCATAGACCACCTGGCGGTCATAGAAATTGTTGATTTCTGAATTATTCATTTTCTCGACTTTTTGCAGGTGCATCTATACAAGGCAAAGGGTCTTTGGGGACAAGGAACCCAAGACAAAAATTGGGTTTTAAAGGGGCAGGATCACTCTTCTTCAAACTGGATGCAAATATCAGCAATAATAACCGGAGGATTATCGTCGTCTGAAACGACCACCTGCTGCGCCTGCTGAACATATTCGGAGTCCTTGATATGTATCATTGCCGGCTGCTTTAACTGATTCTCATCAAACGACTGAAAAATCTCAAATACCTGGACATAAGTCAGCATGCTCTCAGCCTCACATACATTTTTTTCAACAACAGATAAGAAGGAAAGCAGGGGACAGGCACTCCGGTACCCACTTGAGCATCATTCTGTGCTCAAAATGACTCATTTTTAGGACAAGTGGGTCCCGGAAGAGGCAGTCGTACGGATGACCATGCCGGGCAGTGCAGCCACAAGGTTCAGGCCGAAGCTTTTCTATCGCCACGGGCGCGCATTTCCAGGGCGTAGGTCTTGACCAGACGTATGTGGGGGTGCTTCCTGGACACGTGACTCTCCACTTCAGGGGCAAAGGTATAGCCTATGA
>PWSL01000348.1 GCA_003563255.1 Desulfonatronospira sp.
CTGCCTTTTCATTTGTCACGAGAAACGAGTGACAAATGAAAAAAATTATCCTGTCTTCCTTGGCGATCTTCGCGCCTTTGCGTGAGAAAATATGGGTTGCGGGCTCAGCCCGCGTTAGATAACCTGTAAATACAAACCCTATCTGTAGAGTATTGTTCAGGAAATGTCCATAGAAAATCATGGCAAAAAAGAGGAAAAAAGATGATAAGCACAGTTGAATGATTACGCTTTGGGCCTGTGTGATAAACAGACACTCCGCCAGAAGGGTAATTTGTGGTGAAAAATCAGCCGAAAAACCATGCCAGAAATTCCATTCGGGCGAAGATACCTCCAACCAGAAACGCCGTAGCGCTGGTGATGAGCAGCATGAAAACGGCGGTCCTGATGTTGAACTCCCTGGCAAGAATGGCGACAATGGCAATGCAGGGCACGTAAAAAAGTCCCACAGTGGCCCCTACAAAAAGCTGTAAGGTGGTCAGGTCCATTTCGATGAGAGGCAGTACCGCAAGCTCACGGCGCATGATGCCCAGTACAAGGGGTACCGAGGCCTCTTGAGGCAGCCTCAGCCAGTGTTCCACCAGGGGAGATAGAAATCTTCCCACAGCAGCCATGATTCCGGTTTCGTAGAGTACGGCGGCAATCCCAACGGCCACCACCATAGGCAGGGCGCCGTCCGTGATGTAGCGCTTGAGCCGGACCCAGATTTTTTTTGAGAGAACATCCAGTCTAGGTGGTAAAAGTTCCGGGATCTCCATGATGGTCAATGGTCTTGGTCCTTTGAGGACCTTGTCCATGATTAGCCCGGCCAGGATCAGGGCTACAAATGAAAGGCCGAATACAGCCACCACCACACTGACGGATCGCTCGGCCAGCATGGCGATGAAGGCTCCGGTCTGCGAAATGCAAGGCACTGCCATGCAGATCATGGTGGCGATAATAAGCCTTTCCTTGCCAGTGGACAAAGCCCGGGTTGCCAGGATGCCGGGGATGCCGCAGCCGTACCCCAGTAGAAGGGGGATAATGCTGGAACCCTGCAGGCCGATATTGTTCAACAGTCCGTCCAGGAGCACTCCCAGCCGGGGCAGGTATCCGCTGTCTTCCAGCACCGCCATTACCCCGTAGAATGACAGCACGTAAGGCATTACAAGGGTGAAGGGCCATTCTATGCCCTTGACCAGAAAACCGTATTCCCCGATCATGACGTTCTGGATGGTTCCGGGAGGGACCACGGCCTGCACCCCGGCCACGATCTGGGGTATGATCATGCCCCGGAAGATGGGCAGAAGCACCAGCTGGCGCAGCTGCATGCCCACACCCACAATGACTGCAAAGGCCAGGACCAGTATGATTATGGCCAGGGGCAGTCCGGGCCAGGGATGTACCAGTTTTTCCCCCCAGCGTCTTCTCCTGGAACTGTTTGCTGCAAATGTCCCGGTTGTTACTTCCCTGGAGACTTTTTCCGCCATGTTCCAGTGACTGCCCTGCTCCCAGTCCAGCCTGGGCTCAAAGGGATTGTCCAGGACTGAGCGGATTTCTTTTTTGAGCTCCTCAAAGCCTTTTTTAGCTACTGCCACCATGGGGACAATGGGAACCCCCAGGCGGCGGGAAAGGCTTTGCCAGTCTATGTGAATGTTTTTGTCCCGGGCCAGATCCACCCGGTTGAGGGCTACAACTGTGGGCAACCCGAAGCTTAGTACCTGAAACAAAAGATACAGGCTGCTTTCCAGGTTGTTGGCATCCACCACGCATATGACTGCAGCCGGAGTGGAACCCAGTTCATCGGCGCACACATCGCTTTCTTCGCGGCAATGGGAACAGGTGCTTTGAGTGCCGGGCTTGTGCCTGCCGCGGAGCATGTCCACGGCCACCTGCTCGGCCTGGTTGGTGGCGTTGAGGGTGTATGTGCCTGGTACATCCACCAGGACCACGTCACGGCCTTTTATACCTGCTTTGCCGGCAACAAACTCGACGGTGGTCCCGGCGTAATTGGCGCAACTTACGCTTAAACCGGTCAGGTGGTTGAATATTACGCTCTTGCCCACATTGGGCGGGCCCATGAGCAGGACATGGGCCTTACTCATTCTCAGGGCAGAGGTCGAGCTGTTTGCGCAGCTTGATCTGCTTGGCCAGCGAACGTCCCAGGGCGGTATGTCTGCCTTCTATTTCTGCGACCAGAGGTCCTCCAAAACGGGCCCTGCAGCGCAGGCAGACTTTTTTTCCGGGCCTGAATCCCAGGGGTTCCAGCAGGGCCTGTTCAGGTATGGAATCAATTTCGCCTTCTTCATTAAGCTGCAGACAGTCAAGGGTCCTCAGATGATCGCATTCGGGGGGACGGTGGGGGCAGTCCTTTGTGCTTTGTTTGCGGCTGAACCACATCTTAAACATTTACAGGCTCCTTTAGTGCTTTTAGATATATGATGAAAACGCGTTTTGTGTTGATTTTCAATATCAATAGTCAAGTCAAATAAAAAGTCAAGGAATGTGTTGACTTTGAATGTGGTTATCAGATGATTTTTTTAAAAAAAAGTCAAGCTGTTTTTTTGTGCTTGAATCTTTTTGGGTTGCGGGCAAAGCCCGCGTTAGGCGCTTAGGCGCTTAGCACAAATTTCAAACAAACATGTTGTTTCACTTTCAAAGAAAGCCAAGAGGTTATGCCCACGGAACACACGGAAGGGCATGGAAGTTTTCCCTCTCGTCCCCAGGCTCCAGCCTGTGAACATTTAGTTCTTGCGGCTCCAGCCGCTTCTTAAAAAATGTAGCTGGAGCCAC
>PWSL01000255.1 GCA_003563255.1 Desulfonatronospira sp.
CTCAATTGGGGACAGGCACCCCCGCACTTATTTTTATTGAAAATGATCTTGGTTTTATTGGAAAAAATAAGTGCGGGGAGAGCCAGTCCCCGGAGGTAAATAAATAAGTTTCGCTGTAGTGTTAGTGTGCCTCTTCAAAGGCCTCTTTGAGATACATCATGGTCAACATGAAGAAAACAAAGGCCTGAATGGTCTTAAGAAGTAAAAAGAGTATGAATATGGGCAAGGAACCAAGTATAGGAGCCAGGATAAACATTACGGCTATGGTGATCTCCTCGGCTCTGATATTTCCAAACAAACGCAGTGCCAGTGAGAGCGGCCGTGCCAGGTGGCTGACAATCTCAATGGGTAGCATTATAGGCGCAAACCACCAGTAGGGCCCCATGAACTTCTTGATATACTTGGCACCATGAATCCTGATGCCCCAGTAATTATAGTAAACAAAAACAAACAGGGCCATGCACGCAGTAGTGTTGATGTTGGCGGTGGCGGCGTCAATACTGGGTACCAGCCCGGAAATATTGAGCACCCAGATATAGATGAGCAGGGTGAAAAGCACCGGAAAAACCTTTCTGCCCGGCTCTCCCATGTTGGCAACCACGAAGTCCTCGATAGCCTTGATCAGGAATTCAAAAAAATTCTGCACTCCCCTGGGCACCAGGGTCATCCTGCGGGTGGCCATCCAGCCCACCAGGACCAGGATGACGATGAAAAACCAGGAATAGAGGACATGCTGCGGGATGTTCAGCCCCAGGGCCTGAAAAAATTCTCTTAAAAACATCCATTGATATAAGTCTTCCATTGATTAAGCCTCCTTGAATTTTTGACCGACCAGGGTTATGCCGAAAATAAAAACATTCAACAGTATAATACTCAGCCCAATAAGCAGGGCGAATATATTTGCGTTCCAGAACACTATGGCCACGTACAGAATGATTCCGGTGACTATAAGCCGGGTGTAAAAGCTGAACAGAAGAGGAATCGTGGCACCCTTGGGGATATATACCAGTTCCTGGGCCAGCCTGGCCAGGAAATAAAAATTGAAGCTTCCCACCGCCGCCCCTATGACAAAGCCGATTATCCAGGGAAGAGGAAAAAACAGGATGAACACAATTGTCCCCAGGACCGAGAGATAAAGCTGATTGCGCACCAGAAAGCGCACCTTTGGGAGCACAAGGCCCCGTTTGTAAAGAAAATTCTCAACCCAGACGTTCATCTTCTTCCTGTTCCTTTTTTTTCTCGGTCTCCTGAATCTTTTTGACTTCCACGTACATGTTTTTAAAACCGGCTGCAATCCCAAAAAGCAGGAAGGCAAGCAGAAACCAGGGCTCTGTGCCCAGCCATCTGTCCAGAAAATAACCTATGAGCAAACCTACGAAAGTGCAGGTAACCAGGTGAATCCCCAGCAGGGATGCCTTCCAGTAACCTTCTCCCATGCCGGATTTTTTTTTGGATCTAAATATCATACCGCCAGAATCTCCGCCTGATGCACTGAATCGTTCATTCGTTCACAATGACCTCTTACTAGCATATGATTTGAGGATACGTCAATGTAATATTTTGCACTATCTATTTTTTTCTAAGATTTTTTCACCCTCCTCCCTGTGACCCCCTGCTACAGGGGGCTGCCTTGCAAAAAGGCCTGGCCCTGACTATACATGTCGTTGACCGCTTCACACAACTGCGGAACTTTTCCATAAATCTCCGGGGACCGTCTCTCCCCGAACTGATTTTTTTCAGATATCCTGGAGCCTTTCTGTCATCTGGAGAGTGAAAAATTATCAGATAATTGTTAACACTACAGCGGAACTTATAATTGACCTCCGGGGACTGGCTCTTCCGGGACCCGCCTGCCCAGAAAATGAGTCATATTGAGCACAAAATGATGCTCAAGCGGGTCCCGGAGTGCCTGTCCCCTGCTTTCCTTAAAAACGCTAAACTGTGGCACGGGGACTGGCTCTTCCGGGACCCGCCTGTCCCAGCAAATGAGTCATGTTGAGCACAAAATAATGCTCAAGCGGGTCCCGGAGTGCCTGTCCCCTGCTTTCCTTAAAAACACTAAACTGTGGCACGGGGACTGGCTCTTCCGGGACCCGCCTGCCCAGAAAATGAGTCATATTGAGCACAAAATGATGCTCAAGCGGGTCCCGGAGTGCCTGTCCCCTGCTTTCCTTAAAAACGCTAAACAGATAACACAGATAAAAAAAACATCAAGTATTTCCAGAGGGATATATGACCAAAAAACACATGGTGCCGGCATCCAGGCTCTGCGTCAGGCTTGCATCCTCAAAAATACCCTTCAGTCACACCGGAGGGACCGCCGCCCGGAGGCATAAGGAGCAGGTATTCCAGCAAAGGGCCTTTGATGCCATGGAACTGGCCGTATCCATCAAGCGCCCTGGCTACAACGTCTACCTCTCAGGAGAACAGGGCCTGGGCCGCAACCAGTTCATACTGGACTTTCTGGGCCCCAGGGCCGCAAAAATGCCCACTCCAGGCGACTGGATATACGTCAACAATCTTCAGGACCCAGACAATCCCCTTGCCATCAGCCTGCCCCCCGGCAGCGCCAGGGATTTTCGCCGGGAATTGCAGACTGCGGTCAAAAAAATCCGCGAATCCATTCCCGCCGGCTTTGAGCAGGATTTTTATATCCGCAAGCACGGCGATCTTATCAAGGAATACAACGAGACCCGGGAAAACCTGCTTTCCCGAATGGAGCACAAGGCCCACAAAAGCGGGTTCAGTTTAAGCGTAGACGAGAACGGTTCCCTCAGCCTGTATCCCCTGGTGGAAGGCAAGGCCATGGACCCGGAAGAATTTGAAAAGCTGGGTCCGGAGGTCAAAAAAGACCTGATGCAGCAGAGCAACCGCATCATGGAGGCCCTGCTGGGCCTTTCCAGGCAGATAAGCAGAAAAGAGCAGGACCTTAAGGAAAACGAACGTAAACTGGACCAGGAGGTGGCCGGCTCCAGAATTGACGCCTGCCTCAAAAAAATTCGACAGAAATACGCCGACTACCCCAGGCTCATGGAGTACATGGACAACATCAAGCAGGATCTTTTGGAGAATGTGGAGCATTTCAAGCCCAGAGAACAGCCTTCAGAAGGTTCCGTTGAACAGCAGTCGGCCGGACAGGATGTATGCCTTTCCCGTTACGGGGTGAATATCCTGGTGGAACATTCCCCCCACAAGGGAGCACCTGTTCTGGTGGAGGACAATCCCAATTACTTCAATCTGCTGGGCTGTATTGAACGTGAAACAGAGATGGGGGCCTATTATACCGATTTCACCCTTATCAAAGCCGGGAGCCTGCATAAGGCCAATGGCGGCTTCCTGATCATCAGGGCAGAGGACATCCTCTCCCAGCCTCAGGCCTGGGAAGGCCTCCTGCGCTGCCTGCGCTCCGGCAGGGCCGAGATAGACGACCCGGCGGACCAGTATGAAATGGTGCGCACCAGAACCATCCGCCCTGAGACCATCGGCCTGGATATCAAGATTATCCTTTTGGGGTCGGATGAAATGTACGAACTGCTGCTGGAAGCGGACGAAAGATTCGGCAAGCTTTTCAAAATCAAAGCCCACTTGAGGGAAAGCATCTCCAGGACCCCGGCGACCATTAAAAACCACAGCCTGGTGCTGGCCGGCATAGCCCGCAACAATTCCCTGAGCCATTTCACCCGGGAGGCCGTGGCCGCCCTGGTGGATCACTCCTCGCGCCTGGCCGGGGATCAGCAGAAGCTTTCTCTGAAGTACTCTCATCTGGCGGATCTCATGATGGAAGCCGACGCTTTCGCCCGCATCAACGGCGGAGACAAAGTTGAGGCGGACTCTGTTTACAGAGCCCTTGAGGCCCGCAAGTACCGCCTGAACCTCTACGAAGACGAATTCTTGTCCGAATACGAGCGAGAGGCCATCAGGGTCCAGACCAAAGGTTATGCTGTGGGCCGGGCCAACGGGCTCTCGGTGAGCATGTACGGGGACTACATCCTGGCCCTGCCCCACCAGATCTCCTGCACCACCGGTGTGGGACACGGCGGAATAATGGATCTGGAGCGCGAGGCCGAACTGGGGGGACCGATACATACCAAGGGCATGATGATCATCAAGGGCTACCTGCAGAACCTGTTCGCCCAGGACAAGCCCCTGGTCTTATCCGGCAGCCTCTGCTTCGAGCAGAGCTACGCCCACATCGACGGGGATTCAGCCTCCGGGGCCGAACTGGCGGCACTGCTCTCGGCCCTGTCCGGAGTACCCATAAACCTGTCCCACGCCTTTACCGGTGCCATCAGCCAGTCCGGGGCCGTAATGGCGGTGGGCGAGGTCACCCGCAAGATCGAGGGATATTTTGAGCTCTGCAGGCGCAAGGGGTTGACAGGTGAACAGGGCGTCATAATCCCCAGAGATAATCTGGCCCACCTTATGCTGAGTGAAGAGGTCATTCAGGCTGTCAGGCAAAACATGTTTCACGTGCATGCCGTCCTGCATATAGAAGAAGCCATGGAAATCCTCACCGGGGTCCGGGCCGGTAAAAAGCTGACCAACGGTAAATTTTCACCTGGATCCATCTACCGCCTGGCCGACGAGAGCCTGCAGCATCTGGCCCACCTGGCGGACAAAAAGGTCCCCGGAAAAAGGCGAAAGAAATAAAAGGCTTGGCCTGTTCTGAGTATCGGTTACTTCATCTGGTAAGGATCTGTCACGATATAAGTGTTATATTTGTCTTATAAGGACAAGCCGGGGACAGGCACTTTTGCCGAACTCAAACCGTAAAATGGCTGGGCTCTCGGCGGCAAAAGAGCCAGTCCCCTTCTAGTTCAAAATGTCGCTGTAGTGACAGTAAGACTGTAAAATAGATTTTTTGCTGTCGCATCATTACTTATTGCTCCACCCTCATTTCTATCCTGAAAAACAGGGCATACAGCACAGGTGCCACCAGAAGGGTCAAGACCGTGGCAAAGGTCAGGCCGCAGATAATGGCTATGGCCATGGACAACCAGAAAATATCTAATAAAAGCGGGGTCATGCCCATTACAGTGGACAGAGTGGCCATCATAACCGGCCGGAGCCTGCTGACGCTGGCATCGATGAGTCCCTGGTAGGGTTCCTGCCCTGAATCCAGGTTGGTATCTATGCGGTCCAGAAGGACCACCACGTTTTTAATCAGCATGCCTGACAGGCTCAGGGTACCCAGAAGGGCCATAAATCCAAAGGGCTGACTTGTAGCCAGAAGTCCCAGGGTGACTCCTATCATTGCCAGGGGCAGGACCATGGCGATTATCAGCGGCTGACGCAGGGTGCTGAAAAGCCCCACCACTGCCAGGGACATCAGCAGAAAACTAAATGGCACCCCGGACATGACTTCCCTTTGGGAGTCCCTGGATTTCTCGTATTCCCCTCCCCACTGCATCCTGTACCCCGGGGGAAGCTCAATGGCCTCGATATCGCTTCGGATGCGCTCCATCAGGGCCTGACCACCTCCTGTATCCGCCTCGCACTGGGCAGTGATGGTCTTCTGCCTGTCGCGTCTTATGATCACCCCGTCTTCCCAGACCAGGCCCGCCCCGGAGACCACCTGCCCCAGGGGGGTGCCCCTGGTTTCCTGCATAGCCCGGACATCCAGGGCAAAGATATCCTCCAGGCGTTTTCTGGACTCTTCGGGTGGACGCAGGATTACTGGCAGCATCCGGTCCCCTTCCCGGTAAAGTCCCACCTGGAGTCCGTCAAAATTGAGCTTCACCGCCCTGGCGGTATCCTCCCGGGTCACACCATAGCGGATTCCCCTGGACTGAGAGTATTCCAGCCTCTGGGTCTTGACCATCTGACGCCAGTCGCTGCGCACTTCCCTGGAATCATGGTCCCTGTTCATGATTTCCTCGGCCTGGCGGGCCAGGTCCCGCAAGATATGCGCCTCGGGGCCGCTGAAGCGCACCTCCACGGAAAACTCCACCGGCGGCCCCATGGGAAACTTGCGTACTCTGGGCTGGGCATAAGGATAATGCTTTTCCAGATAGTCCCGGACAAACCCTTTGACTTCATCCAGGTCCGAAGCCCGGTACAGGTTGATCACCACCTGCCCGAAAGCCGGATTGGCCATCTTGGGCTCCATGGCCAGGTAAAACCTGGGAGCGCCTTCCCCGATAAAGGAAGTGACGCTCTGTACACCGGGATGTTCCTGGATATCCTTTTCCAGCTCTTTCAAATCCTGCGAGGTGGACTCTATGCGTGATCCCTCAGGCAGCCAGTAGTCAAGTTTCAGCTGAGGTCTGGTTGATGGCGGGAAAAAGGTCTTGTCCACAAAATGAAACCCGATTAAAGCCAGTACGAAAAGCAGGGCCATGCCGGCCAGGAGACTTTTTTTCCTGCGCATGCAGCCATGCAGGAGCCTGCGGTAAAACCTGTACATCCTGCCGGCATAAGGGTCTTCCAGGACCAGCCCTTCTTTTTTGCCCCGGCCCAGAAACATGTGGCACCAGAGCGGTGTCAGGGTCATGGCCAGTATCCAGCTGGACAGAAGGGAAATCGCTATCACCAGGAAAAGCCCCCGGGTGTACTCTCCGGTATCGTCTCCAGCCAGCACTATGGGCATGAATGCAAAAACCGCCACCAGGGTGGCTCCAAGAAGGGGCCACCCGGTTTCCCGGACGCTCTCCACTGCTGCCTGCAGCCTGTTGGTCCCGGTCTGGATTTTTACCAGCATGTTCTCGGTGACCACTATGGCATTATCCACGATCATTCCCAGGGAAATGATCAATGCCCCCAGGGAGACCCTGTCCATGTCCATGTCCAGGGCCAGCATCAGGGTAAAGGTCACCAGGATTGTCAAAAGCAGGCCGCTGCCGATGATAAGACCGCTCCTGATGCCCATGAATATCAGGAGCAGCAGTATAACAATGGTCACCGCCTGCAAAAGGTTCAGCATAAAGGTGTTTATCGCCTCGGTGACTTTATCTGCCTGAAAGGCCACGAAATGGGCCTGGACCCCCACCGGCAGCCTGTTTTGCAGTTCCTGCAGGGTGTCCTGGACCTCCTGGCCCATGTGCACTACGTTGCCCCCGGACACGGTGGAGACGCCGATGGCCAGGGCCTTCTGTCCGTCATGGCGGATAAGGCTGGCAGGAGGATCCTGATAGCCCCGGCGGACCTCGGCGATATCTCCCAGGTGGATCATGCTCTCCATTTCAGGGTGAGAAGCATACCCCAGCACCAGGTCCGAGATGTCCTGCACCGATTCAAACTCCCCTCCCAGGACAAAACGCACCCGCTCCCTGCCCAGGTCCGCTCCTCCAGCATCTGCGGCCATGCTGCTGCTTTCCATGAGGGCCAGGACCTGGTTCATGGAAAGTCCCAGTTCGGCCAGGCGCGAACGGGATATATCCACAAAAACAGTTTCCTGCTGCTCCCCCCATATCTCCACCCTGGCCACCTCATCAGCCAGAAGCAGTTCTTTCTGGATTATCTCGGCATAGTCCAGCAGTTCTCTATAGGTATAGTCCTGTCCTGTCAGGGCGATGAGCACCCCGTATACATCCCCGAAATCATCAATAATCTCCGGGTCGCCGGCTCCCGGGGGCAGCTTGGGACGGACGTCGGCAATCCTGTGCCTGAGGCGGTCCCAATGCTGCGGGACCTCTTTTGCAGGGATGTCTTCTTTCATGTGCACGTGGGTAATGGAAACCCCCGGGCGGGATTCGGTCTGGACGTAATCCAGCTGGTCCATGCGCATGACCGCTTTTTCAATGCGGTCTGAGACCTCGTTTTCAACCTCAGTAGGGGAGGCACCGGGATAGGGAGTGATTATTACCGCTGTTTTGATGGTGAATTCAGGATCTTCCAGCTTGCCCATGCTGAAGTAGGCAATCACGCCGGAGATAGTCAGCACCAGGGTAAGAAAGAGAAAAAAACTCTTTTTTTGAATGGCCAGTTCTGCAATATTCATGATTGGATGGCAGGCGGGGATTATTCCAGAGGTCTTACTTTCTGATCTTCATGAACGAAATGGGCCCCGGCAGTCACCACCAGGTCCCCGGGGCCGAGACCGGAAAGCACCTGCACCCCGGAGGAACCCAGCTCCCCGGTGCGCACATCCCTGGACTGCACCCTGGAAGTCCCGGGATCATAAACCCATACCCGGTCTTTGCCCCCGTTGCCTGGAATAAGGGCTGTCTCGGGGATGAATACCAGGAAATCCTCGTCCGGTCCGGGGGCGGCAAGGCTGATATGCACCTGGGCGGCCATTGAGGGCAGAGCCAGGATATCATCCGGCACCACCAGCATTGCTGTTGCTGAATAACTTAATTGCCTGGCATCGGTAGAGACCTCCTTTAAACTGGCCGGTAGAGGAAATCCCGGGTAAGCATCCAGGACGCAGAAGATTTGGGTGATGTCCTGTTTGCGCACAACCATCTGTTCCGGCAGGCCGAACTCCACTTCCAGCCGGGTCAGGTCCTGCAGGGTGACTACCGGCTGGCCTGCTGAAATGTTTTCATGGTTTTCAACGTGTTTTTCTGCAATGTAACCTGCAAAAGGAGCCCGCAGCACTGAGTCCTCCAGGGCGCTTATGGCCTCTTCCAGGGCCGCCTCCAGGGAGTCTATCCTGGACTCCATGGCCTGAATGTCCTCGTCCCTGGCCCCTGTCAGCGCCTTTTGAAGCTCCATTTCCAGGTGTCTCTTATGACCCAGGGCTTCATCCAGGGCGGTCTCGGCCTGGTCCAGTTCCGCCCTGGCCACAGCTCCCTGCTGATAAAGATCTTTATGCCGGCTGTACTGCAGCCTGCGCTCTCTGACCGCGGAACTGGCGGCCTCAAGCTCAGCCTCCAGTGATACGACATCCTCGGTCCTGGCTCCTTGCTGCATGGCTTTCAGGTTAGCCACGGCTTCCCCCAGGCTGCCCTGAAGATTTTGAACCTCCAGCCTGAAGTCCCTGGGATCCAGCCTGGCCATAACCTGGCCCTGCTCCACGAATTCTCCTTTATCCACTTTCAGGGTCTGCAACTGGTTGGAAACCCTGAAGGAAACCCGGGTTTCACGGTGCGGCCGGACCTTGCCCGGAAATACCCGTTGAAGGCCGGGAGCAGGCTCACTGACCTGCATAAGTTTTACCGGCCTGAACTGTTCCCGGGGCTTTTCCTCTTCCTGCACCGCACACCCGCAGCCCCAACAGGCTATGAAAAAAATCAGGAATGTAGTGCATAGGGGCACAGCCCATCTAAGCATCTAAAGCCTCTCCTTAAAATATGTGATTTCTGAATTAATTACTGCGGGTCAACACTGCAGCACCCCGCAACAACCGTAGTCCAGGCGGAGCGCAACAGGCGGCCTGCTGAAATCAGTTGGCATTCAGGCCGATATTCTTTTCTCCCATGGCCCGGTAGATGGAGGCCACGGCCTTTAGAAAATCGGATTCAGCGCTGATAAGCCTGGCCTCGGCTGCAGTCAGGTTGGCCTGGGCATCCAGTACATCGGTACTTGTCCCCACCTGGGCCTCGTACCTGGCCTGGGCCATGCGGTAACTCTCCCTGGCCTCCTCCAGTCCCTGCCTGGCAACCTTGATTCTCTGGCGGCTTTCCTGGATGAGCAGATAATCGGACTTGACTTCAAAAGAGACTTGCAGCAGCAGGTCCTCGTACTCGGAAACCAGTTGCCTGGTCTGCTGCCTGGCCTCTTCCCGGGCGTAATATGTCCTGCCCCATTCAAACAGTTTCCACTGCATCTGCACTCCGGCCCTCCACTCGCTTCTGTCCTGCATGGCAGAGCCGCTTACAGTGGGGTCGTCCCCGCGGCGGAAGATATCAAAGCTGGCCCCCACGTGGGGGTACATGTCACTGGCGGTAATGCGCTTGTCCTTGAGGGCCATCTGGATGCTCTTGTCGGCGATGATGATATCGGGTCGGTTTTGCAGGGCCTTGTCCCTGGACTGTTCCAGGTCCAAAGTATAAGGCACAAACTCCAGACGGCCTTCGTATTCGACCTCTTTATACCGGGGCAGCCCCAGCAGCATGTCCAGCCTGGATTCCAGTGTATCCACCTGGTTCCGGGAGGAAATCAGGTCCTGCTCGGCCTCGGAAACGTCCACCTGGGCCTGCAGCACTTCCAGTTTTGGAGCCAGGCCCACATCATAAAAAGACCGGCTCACGTCCAGGTGGGAATTAAGCCTGGCCAGCGAATCCTCTGCCACCCGGACATTTTCCCGGGCTGCGAGCAAATCCAGAAATGAGGTCTGGATCTCCAGGATAAGATCCAGTTCTGCACGGCTTAACTGGGACTTGGACTGCTCATGGGCCAGTCTGGCCTTTTCGAAGTTGCTTAGCAGGCTGAACCCTGTAAAAAGAGGCTGGTGCACGTTGATGTTCAGTTCCCAAACGTCACGGCTGCCATGCCTGGTATCACGTTCTATCCTGCCGGTATCGGGATCGAAACCCTCAGGGACCTGAGTCGAGGGTCTGTCATCCAGCCTGGTATAGCCATAAGAGGTGCTCAGGCTTGGACCGAATGCGCCTCTGGCCGATTTTGTACCGTATTCCCGGCCCTTGACCTGTTCTCTCACGGCCTGCAGGGACTGGTTGCGCTCCAGGCCCATCCTGACTGCTTCTTCCAGGTTTAAAACCGTTGGGCCTTCAGCCCGGGCGTTACCCACAGGTAAAGACACCAACATAACCATAATCATAATC
>PWSL01000487.1 GCA_003563255.1 Desulfonatronospira sp.
AGGAGCAAAGGCTTTTATACGTGGCCTGCACCCGGGCCAGGGATTACCTGGGACTTTTTGTGCCTCAGAGCATCTACCAGCGAAGCACCGGCTTCAACCAGCGGGTCTGGCCCAGTCCCTTTGTGCGGGAAATTGATACGTCTTTGTACAGCAAGGTGAAAGAGCAGGCCGGAATTTTCTCCGGGGCAAAAAAGAATCCGCAAGGTGATGGGCCGCTGCCGGGGGAGGTAAGCCCCCGGTCCAGCAGGCGCAGTCAGACGTCAGCTGTGCCGGCTGGGGGGTACTGCCGGCACAAGGTCTTCGGCCGGGGCAAGGTGGTCCAGGCCCTGCCGCCCAACAAGTACAAGGTCAATTTCCCCGGGGTGGGGCTCAAGACCATAAGCGGTGACTACCTGAATTTTGAAGAATAATCGTAACTGTTCACCTTAATGATTATGACCTTTAGTGGTCCGGAAATTCGGCCCCTGGCTTTTCGGCCGCAGGTTCTGAATAGTTACGAATAATCCAAATAATCCATAAACCAACCATTGCTTATGCTTAAATCCGAAGATCATTTTCTGGAAATAGTCAACAGCCTTTTCCCCAGGGAGCATCCGCACATGGTGGTGGGCAGGGGTGACGACTGTGCAGTTCTCAAGTGTCCTGCAAGCCTGTGCATGAGCAGTGATCTCTTCCTGGAGGACGTACACTTCAGAACCAGGTATTTCACCCCGGAAGACATCGGGCACAAGGCCCTGGCGGTGAACTTAAGCGACCTGGCGGCGGGCGGGGCCAGGCCCCTGGGCTTCAACCTCAATCTCATCTGGCCGGTATACCTGGACGAGGAATTCTGCAGAAGCATGCTGTCTTCAATGGCTGAGCTGGGGGCAAAGTTCAAGCTGGCCCTCACCGGAGGGGACTTGAGCTTCGGCAAATCCCTGGGTCTTGCCGTGTGCATCTGGGGAAAAAGCCCTGCCAGACAGATGCTAAGAGGTAAAGCAGAGCCCGGGGACGTACTTTTTGTCGTGGGCAAGGCAGGCCTGGCGGCATGCGGGCTCAGCCTGCTGGAGGAAAACGATCCCGGACTGGACAGGTATCCGGAATGCGTGGCTCAACACCTGAGACCCAGGCCCCTGGTGCGCGAGGGGCAGGTATTGGCCGGGATAGAGGAGGTCAAGGGTCTTATGGACGTCTCCGACGGCCTGGCCCGGGACCTGCCCAGGTTCTGCAGGCGGGGAACCGGGGTGGAGATCTGTTCGGATTTCAGGGTTCATCCTGAGGTTGCATCTTTCTGCCGGGACAGAGGCCTTGATCCTCTGGCCACGGCGCTCAAGGGAGGGGAGGATTACGCCCTGCTGGGAGCGTGTACACGTAAGGGGTGGGATACGGTCAAAAAAAAGGTGATGGACTGCAGGAGGCTGGGAACAGTTACGGATAAGCCGGGTATATTCCTGCAGGACAGGGAGCTTGGCCTCAAGGGCTTTGATCATTTTGAAAAGTAACGGCCTGCACAGTTCGCACAGGCCGTTACTGATTTAATTGCTGCGAAATAATCAGGTGCAGCGCATATTATTCGTCTGGCGGCAGAGAACATTCGTTTATGCCGCATTCGCTCAGGCTGGCATCCAGGTAAGCCCTTTCATCAGGACCGAGGATGCCCATGGACAGGGCCATGACTGTCCACAGGTGAACACATTCGTAGCCTCCTTCAAAGTGGTGGGAGAGGTCGTGTACCTGGGAGTGGCAGTTGTGACATGGTGTAATCACATATTTAGCCCCGGTTTCCATGATCTGGTCGTGTTTGACCTTGCCGTAGCTCTGACGGGCTGACTTCAGACCAGCTTGAAGGAATCCACCGCCTCCGCCGCAGCAGAAGTTGTTGGATTTGTTGGGCCAGGTGTCCACGAAGTTTTCTTCGCCCACGCAGGCCTTGAGCACGTAACGCATATCATCGGCAATGGAGTCGCCGAAGGTTTTGCGCACCATGTTGCAGGGGTCCTGTACTGTGAACTTGATCTTGAGGTCCTTGTTCCAGTCCGAGGAAAGCTTGATCCTGCCTTCCCTGACCCAGTCGGCATAGAGCCGGATTATGGATTCGATTTTGAATTTGTGAGGAATGTTGAACTTTTCCAGTCCGAACCGGACTGCGTAGAGTTCATGCCCTCACTCCGTGTTGAGCCAGTATTCACAGCCCAGGGCGTCTACGGCCTCGGCCTTTATGCGAACAATTTTTTCCCACTCAGCATCGTTGGCTGCGAACATACAGTAGTTTTCCGCGGCCCAGCCGGCTCGGCCATAAGTCCAGTCTGCCCCTGCCTCGTGCATGATTTTCCATAAGGGAACCATTTCGTCGTGTTCTGTCATGGGCTCGCGGGAGTTCTGGTTGAGAAAATACTTGGCCCCCTTACGGTCAAAAGTGACCTGCAGGTCCTTGTATCCGCGCTGCTGACTGCGGACCTGCTCCAGGGTTTCTTCCACGGCCTCGACGAAATCTTCTGAGGTTGCTCCCATGGAACTGGTGGCATCGTCGATCATGGCCGCTTTACAGGATTGCACGATTCCCCTTGGCTTTTTTTCCTCGGGCCAGGTTTTGCGGGCCTGGAAAACAAGCTGGGGGATATTGATCTGCATGGGACATGCATGAACACACCTGGTGCACATGGTGCACATCCAGACCCAGGGGGTGGAGGTTACTTCTTCATCCATGCCCAGGGCTGCCATGCGCAGGAACTTCCTGGGATCCATTCCTTCCAGCCCGGTGGCCGGGCAGCCGGAAGAGCAGGCTC
>PWSL01000145.1 GCA_003563255.1 Desulfonatronospira sp.
ACTTTTTGCAGGTGCATCAAAAATTTTCTCTCTTTTCTCTATTGGATGATGCACCAGCAATATGTCAGGTATCAACTGGTAGTGATAACTATGGACCATCTAACTCTTTGACTTTACCGACCTCCGACATCCGACATCCGACCTCCGACATCCGACATCCGACATCCGAAATCAGACTTCCGCCATCTGTTCCCTGACAATATCCAGGTCCTTGTCCCCTCTGCCCGAGAGGTTGATGAGCACCTTGCTGCCCGGCCGGATATGGTCCCTGGACTCAGAAACCCATGCCACAGCATGGGCGCTCTCCAGTGCAGGGATGATGCCTTCCTTGCGCGACAGGAGGTTGAAGGCATCCAGGGCCTGGCGGTCATGGATGACTTCGTACCTGGCCCTGCTGCTGTCCTTTAAAAAGGCATGCTCCGGTCCAACTCCCGGGTAATCCAGACCTGGGGCCACAGAGTGCGAGGGAAGGATCTGTCCTTCAATGCTTTGCAGCAGAAAAGTATGTGTACCGTGCAGCACCCCGGGAGTCCCCCTGGACAGAGTGGAAGAGTGATGATCATCCGGGCCTCCCCTGCCCCCGGCTTCCACGCCCACCAGTTCCACCCCCGTGTCCTGGATAAAGGGATGAAAGATGCCTATGGCATTGGAACCGCCGCCCACGCATGCCACCACAGTATCAGGCAGGCTGCCGGTCTGCTGCAGCATCTGTTCCCTGGACTCCCGACCGATTATTGACTGCAGCCTGCGCACCAGAAGCGGGAATGGATGAGGACCCACAGCGGAGCCCAGGCAGTAGTGCGTGTCAGACTGATGCGCTATCCAGTACCTCAGGGCCGCATTGATGGCGTCCTTCAAGGTCCTGGTGCCGCTCTCCACCGGCTCAACCCTGGCTCCCATGAGTTCCATGCGGTGCACATTGATACTCTGGCGCTGTACATCCAGCGCACCCATGAACACTATACAGTCCAGCCCCAGCATGGCCGCAGCAGTGGCCGTGGCCACCCCGTGCTGCCCGGCCCCGGTCTCCGCCAGCAGGCAGCTCTTGCCCATGTGCCTGGCCAGCAGGGCCTGACCCACTGTGTTGTTGATCTTGTGCGCCCCGGTATGGGCCAGATCTTCCCTCTTGAGAAAAACATCAAAACCCATATCCGCTGAAAGATTGCGGCAGAGGTAAAGCGGGGTGGGACGGCCCACAAACTCCCGGCAGACCTGGTCCATATCCTTTTCAAAGGCCTCGTCAGGCAAGATATTGTCCACGGCCTGTTCCAGTTCCGCCAGGGGCGGCACAAGCAGTTCCGGAACAAACCTGCCTCCAAAGGCACCAAAATAACCTTTTCTCATTTCATTCCTCGCAATTTATTGACTGCTATTTGTATCTTTTCCGGGTCCTTTTGTCCCGGACTTTTCTCCACTCCGGAATTAAGATCCACTCCAAGGGCCCTTGTCTCCAGGATCTGGTCCAGGTTGTCAGGTCCCAGGCCCCCTGCCATGAGAAAGGGCCGGGGGCTCCTGATGTCCTGCAGCCAGTCACAGGCGATGCAGCGGCCGTGCCCCCCCAGGCTTTTGCCTGCGTCCAGTAGAAAAAAACGACATGTTTCTTCAAATCTCTGGAGTTCATCCTGAAAATCCCGGCAACTGTCAAACCGTTCCGGCCAGAAGGTCCGCATCACCCGGCTCGGCCCCGCTTTACTGCAGAAATCCGGGTCCTGCCCGCCATGCAGCTGCGCCAGGTCCAGGCCGGCCCTGTCCATTGTGTCCAGCACTTCCCTGACAGAGGCGTTAACAAACACCCCGACCCGCAGCTCGGTTTGCTTGCTCCATGTCCCGACTTTGTCAGGGGATACATACCTGGGACTGCCGGGATGAAAAATAAAGCCGGTGAAATCCACCCCCAGACCCTGACAGATCCTGAGATCCCCGGGATTTGTCAGTCCGCAGATCTTGATTTTCAACTCCGGGTTCACAGGAAAAGCCCCTTAATTTTCTCCCCGGGGCTTGCACAGGACATGATGCTGGTGCCGATTAAAAAGGCGTCAAAGCCAAGCCCGTGAAGTTCGTCCACCTGGCTTGAATTGTCAATACCGCTGGCACAGATCCAGACCTCTTGAGGCTTTTTCTGCGGCACAAGGCTTCTGGACATGTCCAGGTCCACAGTGAGCCTGTTCAGGTCCCGGTTATTGACCATGATGGTCCTGGCCCCTGCATACCTGGCCATGTCCAGCTCTCCGGCGGAAAAGATCTCCACCACCGGTTCCAGGCTGCAGCCGAAACTCATGCGGATTAAATCCGACAGCAGCCCCAGATCCTTGACCACCCTGGCAATGAGCAAAAGCGCCGATGCCGGTGTGGCAGCGGTCTGTTCTACCTGGAGATGGTCAAAGATAAAATCCTTGCGCAGTACCGGGAGCCCGTGTCCGGCAAACACTTCCAGATATTCAAGGCTGCCCTGGAAATATTTTTCTTCAGTAAGTACGGAAAAGGCTGCTGCACCGCCGGTGATAAACTCCTGCACCGCCTTTTGCGGGGTCAAAGACAGGTTTATTACCCCTTTGGAAGGCGAGGCCCTTTTGTATTCAGCAATAACATCCGGTCCAGGACCTGTCACAGCCTGCCGGAAATCCGGTCTCCGGCCCTGATATGCTGCCGGCATTTTGCCTTTAGCCTTCTGCTCCCGCAATTGCTGCAGTTCTTCTGATTTTGCCTGAATAAATTTGTCCAGCATAACTCTACTCTGAAAAGTCAAGTGTTTTGTATCTGTTTAG
>PWSL01000031.1 GCA_003563255.1 Desulfonatronospira sp.
TTAGCACTACAGCGAAACTTATTTATTCACCTCCGGGGACTGGCTCTCCCCGCACTTATTTTTTCCAATAAAACCAAGATCATTTGTAATAAAAATAAGTGCGGGGGTGCCTGTCCCCGATTTAGACAGGTTGAAAAGTTTTATAAGTTTCACTGTAGTGTTAGGGATTAGAACAAGAAAAAAACCTTGCCTGCATGTTTGTGGGGACAGACACCCCGGCACTTATTTTTTGGGATGTCTCCTGTCAGAAACAGCCTTTCAGTCTAGCCTCGTGCCTGGAGTAGCCAAACCTGTCTTCAACATAGTGCAGGGCTTTTTCCACTTGTTGATCGTATTGCTGATCATTATTCATAAAATACTCCATGACTGATTCAACTTCCTCTGGCCGGGCATATATGGCTGCCTCCTGAAAAAGCACTTCATATTCGGAGGGTATGATTACCGGGACTCCAGTTGCCATAGCCTCAATAATTACCCTTCCAAAGGACTCAACAAGGTCTGGATGGGTATAGTAGACGAAAAAGTCCAGGTTGGAAAGAAATGCCTGAGGGTGAACAGCCCCGAATTCAAGAACATTCCAGTTTGAGGGCAGGCGGCCAAGCATTTTTTGCGGGGCCTGGGCTCCGCCCAGCACATGAACTTCATATCTATCTGACTCCGGGTAGATGGTCAACAAATCCCCAGGGTTATCCGGCCACTTGTAAATATCATCCCTGGAATGTCTGCCGATAAGTATTCTGTCGCCTCGGACCGGCTTTGAAGCCCTTTTCCATCTGGAAACATCAATGATATTGTGCCAGTCGTTACTGTCAAGGTTTATCAGGTTGACTTCAGGGGCATGATGCTCATGCAAAGCTCTGCGAATTAAGGGGCCGATGGGATGCCACACTCCTGTGCATTTGAAGTACCTGGACAGATTGTCTGAACAACTCTTAAAACTATAGTAAAATTTGGGGTTTGCTCCATAATGTTTCACAGGGGTTTGATTAATAATCACCCTGACATTATCAGTCTGTATATCTGGAACGTACTTTTGCAGATACTGGAGCACTGGCGGATGCCTGATTATCAGTACATCGCAACTGACTTTTTCTCCAAAGGTAATAAAACTGACTGCGTCGCCATTAAGCATACGCCTGATTCGATAATCAATTTTTCTGGAAGGAACCAGGTCATACCGGTTCATTTGAACCAGACCTGTACGCATGCCAGCACTTGTCTGGGCTTTAATTTCCTCAATATTGGAAACAGTGGTACCTCCTGGTAGCCGGAACTCAGAAGCAATGATTACGTCAAAATGCTTTCTGTTTTTTAGAGAAGGCTCTTTCGGCAGCATGGGCGCCGGCACTGGAAAGGGCCTGACCTGCATCGTGTTATTGATAAAGAGCTGGGGTGCATGTTCATGAAAATACTCAAAACTTTCCTTATATTCTTTTCTTACGCCCATGAAAAACCCGGGGTATCCAAAGTGCCTGCTTCCAGTAAGCGAATCCGGGGATTGCCTGAGAAAAGATAATGGTCCAGTTTTTAAATGCTGCACTGAAGCTTCTCCAAATATCTTCTTCAGCCTCGCTGTGAACTCACCATCCGCTCCAAAACGGACACTGTCCCAGAATCCAGCTTTTTCCAGAACAGGTTCCCGTCGAAACATCAGTGAAGACATGTTGACCTGGATATAACGGCCAGGATTCCCCCTGCGAAAAAAATGTAAATCACTGAAGGCCCTGGAAAGCTGAGATGTATTGGCAATTTTAGATGGATTATCCAGGAGATGGCTTGCCTGAATTTCCAGTTTCTGTGGATGAGACCAGTCGTCGGAATCATGGCAGGTAACCAGTTCACCTCCGGCTACCGCAAGTGCAATGTTTCTAGCCACGTATGGTCCCTGGTTGGCATCAGCCCTGATCAGCTTAATTCTGGGATCATTATTTACATATTGCTTTACAACCTCGGATGTGTTGTCTGTACTGCAGTCGTCAACGACAATTATTTCCAGATTGCTCCATGTTTGCGACAACAAGGATTCAAGAGCGGTTGCAACTGTGTTTTCTGCATTATAAGCTGGAATGATTACACTTATGGTGCATGTATCCGGTGCTGGGACCAAGGCATTGGAATTCCCTGTCAGGGAATCAAAATAAGACCTGGAAAGAGAGGGTGTGAAAGATATGCCTGACAGCTTTGACAGCTCAAAGGCTTTGTTGATCCAGTGTACCTTTTCGGAAAGATGCTGCTCAAGGTTTGCTGCTGCCAGAAAAAGGTCGGCATCGGGGCCCATTTTCAATGCCTTCTGTAGTACGTGTCTTCCTGTTTCAGGGTCCTCAAGCAGATAATGGCACTCAGCCTCAAGAATGGCTCCCTGACGCAATCTTTCCCTGTCTCTGGTCCCTGACAGGGCCTGTTTCAGAAAATTCAGGCATTCAAGGGCACTGTCACGAGTGTATTGGTTGGAATACCACAGGGCAAGTTCCCAGGATGCCGATTTTTTTAAAATGTTGTCGCTGATGAGGGCCTTCAGGTCGGCAATGGTTTTTTCCTCAAAGCCCAGGCTCTGGATACGGATCCTGTATGCGTGTAGAATTTTTGAACCAGGGCTCTGAACCATATTTTCGACATTAATAAATCGGCTCAGAAGCAGAAAAAAAGGACGCAGAACAGGCCAGGCCCTTGAATTTCTCAGTCCGGATGCCCATTCAAATGTTCTTTCAACACGGTTTTTCAGAAATCTGCTATTTATCATTCTAACGCCGGCTTTGCCCGCAACCCAAAAACTTATTCTCACGCAAAGGCGCTAAGGTCGCCAAGAAAGACAGGATAATGTTTTTCATTCACCGGTCACGCCTGAGGCGTGATTGCCGGCAATCGCCACCGAGGATTCCGTGAATGGTTACCCGGCGATTATGGACTTTTAAGCACAGGATTTGAGAGTACCTTGTTAATTGTTGTAAGTGCCGCCTTATAATTACCCTTGCTGATTTCTTTTTCCAGTGTGCGGCAGTAGTGGACCAGGTCAAGCCGGTCCAGGTCCAGGTCTTTCGGGGTGTCAGTCCTGTTTTCTTTAACAACTTCAAGGAGTTGGTCAAGCCTTTTTTGGTCAAAGGGCATGACAGCGCCCAATGGTTCCAGAGTCCATCTGCCCCAGGTCATGACCAGGACCTCACCAGCTTCAGTCTGTACCGTGTTTTTTACAGTCAGGTCCGGGTTGTGAATAAAATACGGCACTGACTTGAGCATACATTCAGTCCCGGGGAGGTATTCCAGAAAAAGGTTCAGATCGCTTTTTTCTTCCGGAGTGTCCACAGCTATCCATGTCCTGCTTACAAATTCGCGGCTTAGGATTTCATGCAGGGACTTGTGTGATGTCCGGAAGGCTTTCACCAGTTCAGGTGAAGGCTTAATGGAATAATAGTATTCGAGCAGATTATCATGCAGACTTTTCCATTTATTTCCAGGAACAGGCTCACCCAGACCATATTCAAGGATCTGACAGACAAACGGTTCCCGGGTGTACCTGGTGACCAGGGCCGGTGCTTTTAACTCATTGCGGGATATCCGGGTAAAGAGATAGTCTTCGTTCTCAAACAGTTGAGCAGATTGCGTAGTAAAAACCTGCTTTTGAAATAATGCCTCCTGGTGGGAATCCTGTTTGCCTGTTTTTATCATAAACATGTACATGCCGGGAATGGTCGGGTCCATCCAGTGTACATCCAGGCTCACTCCGGGAGGCATAAGCAGGCTCATTTCCGCCTGAACCATGCTCTCCCGGGCTGACTTATGAAAAACATCCCGCACTGCAAGCTTATCCTTGCCTTCAGGGGATTCCATCTGTATTCCTGGAAATATCAGGGCATCAATTTTGTGCTTGTTTCTGCAAAGATTAACTGCTTCTTTGGTTGAGCTTACAAAGAAGTTCAAAGACCTCCTGAGCAGCAGGATGGACAGGATGGCAATGATGATGTTGCCGCCGTCACTGGTGAGAAACGGGGCCAGGATTATGAAAAATCCTGCCAGAAAAGCAAGGGAAGTGATGATTTTGAGGTAGTTGCCGGTTTTGTCCTGTATATAAAGCTTCAACTTGTCTCGTCTTACGTCACAACCTGACAGGGCCCAGGCACTGAAAAAATAATACCCGGCCATCAGGAACAGCATGAAGATAAACAGCCAGAAATTTAGAACCATGAGCACCAGGAAAGCAGCACTCAAAAAAAGAAGGCTTGCAGATATTTCACAAAACGAAGCGTAATACCCCTGAATTGTTTCTTCCTGGTTTTTGAGAAGGGTCAGGGCGTTGGCCCGGTAAAGAATTTCCTTGCCCGCATCCTGTGACAGGCGGTTGACCATGGCTTCCAGTAAAAGGGTTACTAAATAAAAAGTCACTGCAGCCAGGCTCAGACCCAGGAGCCAGATGGATTTATCAGCAGGGTCAACGAATGGAAAGTATCGGGGCACTCCGGGTGACCCTGCCAGCAATATCACCTTCAAGGGCAGGAGCAAAGACAGTATCCTGGTCATGGTGGCGGTTGCCTCGGCAACGACAACGCCGGCGGTGGTCAAGGGGCGTAACTGAAAAAAAGTCCGCATAACCCGGGCAAACCACGCGGCAAATGCAGAGCTTTCCTGTATAAGGTTCATTTTTCCAGGTTCCAGGGAACAGGTTCGTGGTTAAAGGTGTAAGTCCAACTCGGGCTATGCCCGAAAACCAACAAAAAGCTTTTCCTGACAGGATTTACAGGATCAACCACGCCATAGGCGCGTGGCAGACATAGATTAAAAGTTACCAACATGTTTGTTTGAAATTTGTGCTAAGCGCCTAACCATAATCACGGCGCAGAGATTCAAAATCATGCAGGGGGCGAGGAAATACTTTAAGGAAGAGCTTCTGTCTTCCGGCAAGCATTTCCTTTTTCAGGCAGCCATGCTTGGCCGAGGTATTGACAGGTCCTTGCTCAGCCCTCTTGACCGCGGCCCTGATATCTTTTAATTTCAGAGGATCGAATATCTTTTCATGCAGATAACTGCTCCCTTGAGCCTTGTAGTCATCCAGAAAAAAAAGCAGCACTCTGTCAGGTCTTTTTTCCTTCATGAGACGGATCCGGCGCAGAGACAGGATATATCTCAGTGCTACATAGGCAATGCCCCTGCCGGGCCAGCGGGCCTGAACTGACAGCAGGTGGTCCTCAAAGTGCCGGATACAGCAGATATATATGGGCTGCGCCGGATCAAAAAAGGCATTGTAAAAATCAAAGTATTTTTCATGGTATGGTGTTTTGTACCCAAAATATTTACAGTCTTCACCAGCCTCCCGCCTTTTGCCCTTTTGCAGATTGGCCCAGACGGCAAACATGAAATCCTTACTGGAAAGGCTGAATTTATCAGGCAGTTCTTTTGCAGGGCCGGCGGTCACATCCATTCGCTGGAATCTTTTCACCGTGCGTATAACCCGGTCAATGATAAAGACAGGTATCTCCCCCTGTACAGTCACACCAGGCACCTCATTGAGGACGTTGGTGATAAACCTTGTTCCAGAGCGGGGTGGACCGACTATTATCAAAGGGGTGGCTTTATCTGCAGATGGATAAGCAGGCAACTGAACTTCTCCGGCCGGAACCCGGGCCTGGCCTTGAATTTACTTGACGTGTCCCTAACACTACAGCGAAACTTATAAAATATGTATCTGTTTAGCGCTTTTAAAGAAAGCAGGGGACAGGCACCCCCGCACTTATTTTTATTAAAAATGATCTTGGTATTATTGGAAAAAACAAGTGCGGGGAGAGCCAGTCCCCGGAGGTCAATCATAAGTTTCGCTGTAGTGCTAACAAGAAAAACTATATCAACAACTCCTGAAGGTCAACATGAGCATACGTGAACAAAAAACCTGGTCTAAAAACATGGCGGAAGCTGACTCATGCTGGTCTCCATAATCATCCCCGTTTTCCGCAACAATAAAGGCCTTGATTCCTGCCTGAAAGCACTCGAGGTTCAGACGTGGCCCCGGGATCAGTTCGAGATCCTGGTAGTGAACAACGACCCTGAAAAGGAGATTGATGTCCAGGCGGATGCCGGCAATCTGCACTTTTTAAGGGAAATGACTCCTGGATCATATGCTGCAAGAAACAAAGGAATTAATGAGGCCAGGGGCGAAATCACTGGATTTTGTGATTCGGACTGCATCCCGTCCAGGGACTGGATTGAAAAGGCAGTAAGTTTTTTTAAAAAAAATCCTGACTGCACGCGTCTGGCCGGGAAAATTGAGCTCTTTACCAAAAACCCTGAAAAACCTGCAACCGCCGAGATTTACGAGCAGATCTTCGCCTTCAGGCAAAAAGACTACGCCATCAAAGGAGCAGCCGCCACGGCCAATATGTTTGCATACCGCTCTGTCTTTGCAGACGCCGGCCTGTTCCGCCAGGATCTTATGTCCGGCGGCGATCTGGAATGGGGACGCAGGGCGCAGAAGGCCGGACATGCCATCGGATTTTCCCCTGAGGTTGTGGTGAAGCACCCGGCCAGAAAAAGCCTTCAGGAGCTTATCCTGAAATCCAGAAGGGTTGTAAGCGGCTATATTGTTCTTCATGATGCCCGTTTCAGGACAAATCCCGGCAGGGCGGTACTGCACGCCCTGATCATGCTCAAGCCTCCTCTAGGGTCTGCACGCATGATTTTTGCCCGCAGGGACCTGACTCTTTGGCGCAGGACGGCTGTTTACGGCCTTGAATACCTGTTAAAACTGGTGCAGCTTGGCGAATTTATCCGGCTGCAGGCTGGAGGTTCTCCAAGGAGATAGGCAAGCGTTTACCCATGAAATAGAAGAAGGCATTTACAGTCCAAGTTCATGCTGCAGTATCCTGAATGAAGAGCTCCAGTCATGCCGGGCGGCAAAATCCAGATACGGCTGCTGGTCATGTTTCCTGGATGCAGCCTTTGAAGCCAGAGACACGAAATCGTGCACATTGTCATAAATCCAGGCCGGGCTGTTCATGCTCTCTACTTCCGCCCACCTGGCGCAGATGACCGGCAGACCGGCCGCCATGTATTCCAGAAGCTTCAATGGCCTTATGCCCTGGATAAGCTCCAGGCGATACTTGATATCAAAAGGAATCATCCCGGCAACAGCCGAGTGCATAAGCCAGGGCATTTCTCCGTGGGGAACAGGACCAGGAAAGTATATATTGCCCGGCAGCCGGCCCACGGCAGGATCTGGTCTGCCAGGCCCGGCAAAAACAAAGGATACACCGGACAAGGCTGCAGCGGTCTCTTGAATCAGTCTCCAGTCCAGGCGGGAATCAAGAATTCCTGTGTAAAGAACAACAGGATCAGGAACCTTGGAAAGCACAGGGTGACGGCCCCCGGAACTGCCCTGAGACCTGAAAAACCAGTAATCCACCCCATTGGCTACCAGGGCTGTCTTTTGGGGAGACAGGCTCTCGACATACTCTTTCAAGCCCCGGGCGGAGTATATTGTCAGATCAGCCCTGGACGCGAGCTTTTGGGCCATCCATCTGCAGTGACCGGTCCAGCCGGGAAAATGTTCATGTATGTCCATAACCCTGAAAACACATCTGTCATAATCCAGTTGGTCCAGGAGGAAATGGTAGCTCAGGTTGTCGATATACAGAAGATCCACCTGATCAAGCCCGCTGTTTTTAATAATAGTCTGAAGGGTGGGAAAAACACTTTTGTGCCAGTTGGCAACGACCTGGCGGCTTCTCAAAAGAGGCATGCCGTCAGGGGCCAGTATGGAAAAAGGGATGTAGGAACTTATGTTGTTATTATGAATAAGCGGGCTTTGAAGTGAGGCCTTAAACCTGGCGGGTACTTCCGCGGAGTTGATCTTTAGCAGGTGCAAAGGAGTTACCGGCGCGGCAAAATAATGTACCTCAAAGCTGTTTACCGAGAACTGCCTGGCCAGATGCTGGCTGCCCAGCTGCAGACAGGACCAGTAAGGCTGGATGCAGGCCATGAGGACTTTTCTGGGTTTACTTTTCAAGACGTTTTGTTCCCTCAATATACTATCTGTTTCCGCTGCTTGCTTTTTTTCTCTTCACGCTGCCGGGCTTTGTAAATATAAGGTTGACAGAGCACGGCAGGAATGTTTGCAGAAAAGGGATCAGCCCCAGGAAGTAAAAGTATACCGTAGCCAGAGGATCCCTGTTTTGCAGGCTGGGATGGTAGTCCACATGCAGGTCCAGCCCAGCCTGACGGGATAATCTGGCGACTTCTGAAACAATAAGCACGTCTTCAGGGACGTTACCTCGTTTGCGGTTCATTCTACGGCGAACAAGCCTGTAGAATAACTTCGGCGCTGCAGGTTCGTAGAAATAAATCCCTTTTCCCCCAGGCTTGAGTACACGGAATAATTCCTCGAGGGTCCTTTTATGGGCCAGGAAGTGATGGGCCGAGGCGAAGCAGAATACCAGGTCCAGGGAAGCATCGGCCTCTTTTATTTCATAACTTTTGCAGGCGTAGGCATTGTCCAGTGAAACCTGAAAAACTCTTTCCCATTTTGGAAGAGACATGACGGCATATTCGCTGATATCCGTTGCCGTCACATGCGCCCGTGGAAACAGCTTTTTGTAAACGCAGGCCCCCCAGCCCTGACCGGCACCAAGTTCAAGTACTTTGCCTGTTTTAGGAATAATTTCCTTGTGCCTCTTGAGGCCCTCTAAGAAAACCAGGGCCTCCCTGGACTTTTTGAGCAAGTTTAATACCGAATCAGCTTCAGGGGATTCATGCCTGGAATCCCGCCAGAACTCTACTTCGAGCTTTTGCTTTGAAGCAATCTCTGTATCATTATACTGCATCTGCCTGTTTCCTTAGCACTACAGCGAAACTTATAAAATATAATTACGTATCTCGATTGGGGACAGGCACCCCCGCACTTATTTTTATTACAAATGATCTTGGTTTTATTGGAAAAAATAAGTGCGGGGAGAGCCAGTCCCCGGAGGTCAGTCATAAGTTTCGCTGTAGTGTTAGGCTTAGCACAAATTTCAAACAAACATGTTGGTCGTTAAAATCGGTTCCTGGTTCTTCGTTCATGGAACGTTTGTGGGGACAGCACCCCGGCACATATTTTTTTGAACAAAAAACAAATTAGAAGAGTATTCAGTCTATCTCTGAACGGCTTCAAATTCAAGGCCGTAATTTTCTTCAATCCTTGACAGAGCAGCCGGCTAATTCATAAAAGCTACACTCATGTTGAATGTCCTTGTTGTATCCCAGTATATTGAGCCGCATACAGGCGGGGCTGAGCGCTGCATGCTTGAAGTATGTTCCCGGCTGAAAAACCGTGGAATCAATATCGGTCATCTAAGCGCTGTGGGGGGTAATGAAAAAATGATCTCCCCGCCGCTCAGGTTTTTCAGCGGGGGATTTCACCCTTTTTGGCCGGGGCAGGTAGACAGAGTTCTGCGAAAGTTACGCCCGGACATAATCTTCGCACACTTTACCGTTCCGGGAATTGTCGATATTGCCATCAGGCGGGCTGAAAAAATGAACATCCCCGTATGCCTGGCTTACCACAGCGATATCACAGGACCCGAACTGCACAGAAAGTTGCTGGGCAATGTTTATTACCGGATTATTGGCATGCGAACCCTTGAACTGGCAGGCAGGATCATTGTAAGCTCACCTGAATACCGGTCATCATCCCCATGGCTTGCAGCACTGCACAGGCAATTCGACTATGTCATGCCCGGCGTGGACCCGGTCATGGCCAAGGGCAGGCCTTCACCCTCCTCTCCTTATCTTTTTTTTGCTGGCAAGACGGATTTGAAAAGTAAAGGCTTCGATATTCTTTACAGGGCCTGGATGAGCATAAAAAAGGAATTCCCCTGTCTTGAGCTGGTGGCTGCAGGAACACCTTCCAGACAAGGTGCTTATCCCGGAGTACGGTTTACGGGCAGGGTGGACTCCAGGCAGGCGATGGCGGACCTTTACACATCCGCCCAGGTGACTGTATTACCCAGCACCAGCAATGCCGAGTCATACGGCATGGTCCTGGCTGAATCCCTGGTAGCCGGGACCCCTGTGGTGGGCTCGGATATCGGGGGGATCCCGGCACTGGTGCGTGACGGGGTCAACGGCTGCCTGGCTTCTCCGGGCAATGTGCAATCTCTGGCCAGGGCCCTGGCAAAAACATTACACCACCAGGACCGCCTGCGGGCAAACATCCTGGCAGAAAGGGAGGCTTACCTGCGTCTTTTCAGCTGGGACAATACAACAGACCGGATATTGCAGTCTCTGTCTGCTTGTGCTGGAAGACCTGTGAACACCAAGTAATCGTAACCATTCAGGGGGCAGATACCGGCCAGGGGACAGTCCCCGCGACACTTTTCCTGCACAAATATAAAATCTTGAGAGTTCAAAGTTCCTGGTTCTTCGTTCCTGGTTGAAAGAAATAAAGTCAATAAATTTGGAGAGATATCTGGTCTGGTCCGAAAAACATATTGATCTGCCAAAAATACTAACACTACAGCGAAACTTATAAAACTTTTCAACCTGTCTAAATTGGGGACAGGCACCACCGCACTTATTTTTTATTACAAATGATCTTGGTTTTATTGGAAAAAATAAGTGCGGGGAGAGCCAGTCCCCGGAGGTTAATAA
>PWSL01000096.1 GCA_003563255.1 Desulfonatronospira sp.
CCGCGTCCACCAATGGTGCATGTCCCTGCAAACATGTTTTTTAAGAAGCGGCTGGAGCCGCAAGAACTAAATGTTCCCAGGCTGGAGCCTGGGAACGAGAGGTAAGCGGCTGGAGCCGCAAGAACTAAATGTTCCCAGGCTGGAGCCTGGGAACGAGAGGTAAAACTTCCGTGTGTTCCGTGGGCATAACCTCTTGGCTTTTTTGAAAAATGAAACAACATGTTTGTTTGAAATTTGTGCTAAGCGCCTAAATTAACTGCCTTACCAATTAACAAGTAACAATTAACAATTAACAGATAACAGATATCTGGGTTGCGGGCATAGCCTGCTTTTGATGACTGCTTGCTTTTGATACCAAAATGTTATACAAAGCTATATATGACAACAAATATCGACTATTCCCTTTACCTTGTGACTGATAGAGGCCTGACCCACGGGCGTGACCTGATTCAGTTGGTCATGGAAGCTGTCCAGGGCGGCGTTACCATGGTACAGATACGTGAAAAAAGTTGTACCTCAGGAGAGTTTTTCAGCACTGCCCGCGAATTGAAAAAAAAGCTGACAACACTTGGTGTGCCACTGTTAATCAACGACCGGGCGGATATAGCTCTGGCCACTGGGGCGGATGGAGTACACATCGGCCAGAAAGACGTGCCTTACCAGGCTGTTCGGGAACTGCTGGGTCCAGGCAAAATTATCGGTATATCCATCAACACTTACGACCAGCTCAAAGTGGCTGCTATGAGCGATGTAGACTACCTGAGCCTGAGTCCCGTATTTCCAACCCCCACCAAGACCGACACCAGTGAGCCTTTCGGAATTGAAGGACTGAAAAAGGCCCGGTCCATGACAGACAAGCCCCTGATAACCATCGGGGGAATAAACAGGGACAACCTATCGGATGTTATGGCCACCGGTATGAACGGCGTAGCCGTGGTTTCGGCGGTCTGTTCCGCAGAATCACCGGCAGAAGCCGCCGGGGATCTGATCCGCATTATCAGGAATAACAAGCTGTAGCCTGTTTACCAGCAACATTAAGTCCCCGTGCACAACGCGTCCTGCAAGGGTTAACCGGATTCTGCCCCCGAAGGGGCCACATGCAAAACGCAAAACAGATACAATATTTAAAGCAACCTACAACATAGGAGGTACTTATGGCTGAGTATGTTATCCTGAGCAAGTTGACCGATGAAGGGCGCAAGACTTTAAAAAAGAAACCTGAACGGATCATGGAGGTAAATAAAGAACTCGAGGAGATGGGGGTCATAGTCAAGCAGCAGTACGCTTTGCTGGGTAATTATGACTTTTTGAATATTGTAGAGGCACCTGACAACGAGACAGTCATGAGAATGTCTGTGGAGCTGGGTTCAAGGGGCTCTGTAGAACTCTTGACCCTGCCTGCCCTGGATATTGACGCGTTTGTCAGTATGGCCGCCAGAATGTAATGTGGAACACATCGGCTTCCCTGCTGGTATCTGTTTATCGCTTTTAAGGAAACCAGGGGACAGGCACTCCGGGACCCACTTGAGCATCAATTTGTGCTCAAAATGACTCATTTTCTGGGACAAGTGGGTCCCGGAAGAGCCAGTCCCCATGCCACATCTAAAGCGCTAAACAGATACCCCTGCTGATATCCATCCAGCCCGGCACCTGTTTATAAGGTAACAGTTAAGCCATTTGCATGTTGCACGGGGACTGGCTCTCCCCGCACTTATTTTTCAGTAATGATCTTCGCATCAGCTAAAAATAAGTGCGGGGGGTGCCTGTCCCCTGCTATCCATAAAATTGGCTAAACTATTACTTTATAAGACTGTTTTTTATTTCACAAGGTCAAGCTGAACAGGTGCCACTTTGCTGATTCACCCTGGAAGCCCTGCCTGTCACATCTCTGGGATGATAAAAAGTGCGGACAAAAACCGACTTTTCGCAGGCGCATCATGAGGAGGTATTCAATAGTCTGCAGGGTCGGTCAGGGGAAGTGTAAAGAAAAAATTGTTTCCCAGGGGGGTAGGCTCATAACCCACTTCTCCGCCGTGCATTTCCACAATTTCCTTAATAAAAAAAAGACCGTGCCCGGTGCCCTGCTCCTTGCCCACGTTGCCGGCCCGGAAACCCTCACTGAAAAGGTTTGCCTGCTCATCCTGGTCCAGGTGCGGTCCTGTACTGAAGACATTGAGCTTGATTCCCGGTTTTTCTGGTCCGAAATAGTCAGGCCTGTATTCCCAACCGTATGAAATGAACTTGGCCTTATGTCCTGAAAAATCCGTTACCTCCCGGGTATACTTCACTGCATTGGAAAACAGGTTGGCATAGACCTGGCTGATAAGACCCTTGTCCACCACCACCTCAATCTCCTGATCCGGTACTCCGGCCAGGGCGATATCTATGCCCTTTTCCCTCAACTGGGGCGTAAAGCGCTCCACCTGTGGATCAATGATCTGGCTCTTGAAGTTGCAGACCTTCCTTTCCAGGACATATTTGCCCTGTTCGAAATGGCTGCGCCTCAACAGAGTCTCCAGAAAAAGGCTGGTCTGCTCGTAATGGTTTAAAATCTCGTTGTACTGTTCCCTGAGGCCGTTGTGGATATAATCCAGGCGCGGATAAAGATCCCTTGCAGTAACCAGCCCATACTCCTGATTGTTCTTCTCCTCCCTGGCACTGGCGGCAATATCGTCCTTGAGTTTTCCCAGGGCATTAATATGCGCTTCCAGACGTCGGTAAAAAATTTTGAAAAACATATTGGGCACAATAA
>PWSL01000014.1 GCA_003563255.1 Desulfonatronospira sp.
ACATATCCGGGTTTTTCAGGCTTATGTTGGGATCCAGAATGGGCACGGTAGCCCTTTCTTTATAGGCCACAAGGATCCAGAACAGGATGGCCGCGCTCTGGATCATGGACATGCCGAAGATTTTCTTAATCAGGTTTTTCTTCATCATCATGGCGTACAGTCCGATGACAAAAAGAAGCATCAGAAAAAAATGGGCGTAATAGCCTTCAATTAGTTCCAGCATGGCCTATTCCCAATACGTCGTCATAGATTGCTACCAAGCCGGTCATTACAGCCATGGTAATACCCAGCTCGACAAAGAGTATGCCGTAATAGCGAAGGTCAGGACCTTCCAGAAAAGGGACGGGCAGATAGTGATAATCCATGAATTCTCCGCCGCCCAGAATGGCGATAATTCCGGTGGCGGCAAAGATGAAAGCTCCCAGCGCGCACAGGGCCACAGTTTTTTTGCTGGATACATGAGCTTGGCTGTGCACTGAGCCCATGCTCATGCGCAAAAGCAGCACTCCGGCAGCCAGGAGCACGCCGCCCTGGAATCCGCCGCCGGGTCCGTAGTGACCGTGAAAAAAGACGTATATGCCCAGAAGCTGGATAAACGGAGCCAGTCCCCGGGCGGCTATTTCGATGATGGGACTCTGGGTCTGGGTTATCATGGCCTTCTCCTTAAGATGAAAAAGCAGGTCATGACACCGGCAAAGACTACTACCACCTCGCCCAGGGTATCCACTGACCGGTAATCTGCCAGCACCACGCAGACCATGTTTGGCGTGTGGGTGTCCTTGTAGGCGTATTTAATGTAATAAGCTCCCGCCACCTGTGAGTCAGCAGGACTAACTATCTGGCTCGCCGGAGCATCCAGATCACCGCGGGGAGGCATGTCCATAACCGTGTAAAACAAAAAAACGGTCAGGACTGCAAGCAGTAAGAATTGAAACGCTTTCAATCGCAACTCTTCCTTGTGGTTTTAAAAATGGCCACTACCAGGTATATGCCTACAACGCCCGCACCCACCACTGCTTCAGTAAAGCCTACGTCCACAGAACCCAGAGAGATCATGATCAGGGCTACAATGAAACTGTAAATGGTCAGGGTGATTACAGCAGCCAGAAGGTTTCTCAGCTGTAAAGCAATTAATGCGGCCACAATCAATATGATAAAAAGCATCAGTTCTATTGCCCACGGCATGGCTCAGCCCTCTTTTTGCTTTTTCGACCATGGTTTAACCCCGTGGATGAGCGCTCTGCGGCTCAGGGCATGAGCAGCCACAGGTGCGGTCAGGGCCACGAAGGCGGCCACCAGTATCATTTTTAAACTTGTCAGGCTGAAGCCTACAAAGAAAACCAGCCCCAGGACAAAAAGCATTATTCCCAGGGTATCCACTTTGGTGGCGGCATGGGCCCGGCAGTAGACATCGGGGAAACGGACGAGTCCGATGCTTCCGGCGAGCATAAAAAGCGCGCCTCCAAGCACTAACAATACACCGAGGAAGTTGGTGATAAACTGCATTGATCAGGACCTCGTGGATGATGTGGTCCGGAAATACCTGGCCACGGCGATTACAGCGATAAAATTGAGTACAGCGTATCCCAGGGCAATGTCCACAAACATGTCCGGACGGCCGTACACCAGACCAAAGAGCAGCACCAGGGTGATGATCTTGGCTCCTACGGCGGCAGCTCCCAGTAGGCGGTCAAAGACCGTCGGCCCTTTCAACACCCGATAAAAAGGGATGAGCAGGACTATCACCAGGGCTGCGGCGATAAGGACAAAGAAGGTATCCATCAGGCATCCCCCTTATCTTTGGGCTCCACCGCCTTTTTTATTTCCCAGGCTCTTTCCATTATGCAGATATCGTCGCACATCTCCTCGGGAGTGCAGTGTTCGAGATAGAGGCAGCCCACCCGGGATTCCATATCTCCGCTGACCAAATCTTCTTCCAGCTTTTGCACCAGGGCATGCACGATGAAACGGTTGCCCCGGATATCCAGGGTCAGAGTCCCTGGGGTCAGGGTGATGGAGTTGCCTAGAATGACTTTGGCTATGGGGTTGGGCAGCCTGGAGTCAAAACGGACTATCATTGGATTGATGGGCATTCTGGGATGCAGAGTCAGATAGGCCACATAAGTGGCGGATTGGGCGATCTGCCACAGGAGCCAGGGGATATATTTGAGGAGTCTGCCGATATAGATGCGGTTGCCGGTCAAAACCTCGCCGCTGCTGATGGGAATAAGGCGGGCCTTGTGATTAAGCCAGACAACAAATGCTACGGAAACAGCCCCGTAGAAGATGGGCTCAAGATAGAAGCGGCCGCTCAGGACCAGCCACAGGGCCATAAGCAATGCTGCCTGGATAAGTATTCCCCTGTGCTGTACCAGGAATCCTGGTGGGGAGCTGTCGCCGGAGCTGATTTGAGCCATATCGGGAACCTTCTTTAGGGGTTGAAGCTTAGGTTCGAGTTAGGTTCGTATCCGTTTCAACAGGTTCGAACTTTTAGAGATCTTTTATGAAACTGTCAAGATAAAAAAATCACAAAGTAGCAATTTTATTTTTGTTGATTTCAAATAATCATCACGTCACTCAATCCGTCTCACGAGATGCTGATTTATTCAGGTATAATATTTCTGTCAAGTGAAATTTTGCACAAATTCTTTTCAGGCTCAAGTGAAGAGATCTCCTAGACTGGTTAGTTATCTCTGTCAAGAGAAAATTCTCACAAATACTTGACAGGAATCCGGGTTTGATAAATCCT
>PWSL01000465.1 GCA_003563255.1 Desulfonatronospira sp.
GCGGGGTCTGGCTCTCACCGTATCTGTTTAGCAATCTGGAAGGGGACTGGCTCTTTTGCCGCCGGATAGTCCGGCCGTTTTACGGTTTGAGGTCGGCAAAAGTGCCTGTCCCCGGTGACCGCTTATTTTTAGCTGATGCGAAGATCATTATTGAAAAATAAGTGCCGGGAGAGGCCATCCCCCGTGCCAGATGCAAAGCGCTAAACAGATACGAACAGATAAGACTTTTGGCAGTTGCATCCAGCCTGGGTGAAACAAACCCGCCTATAGCCGCGGTTGATTTCCTTAAAGCCTGTCATAGCGGGTGAATATTTGATAGTTGACTTTGGGGCTTGGAACAAGATAGCAAACAAGGGTGGGCCCCACCCGCAACCCAGGATGAAGAGGTGCTCTTATCCTAATACTAATTGGGACAGTCCCGCATGTATTTCTATGGTAGAAAGGCTGCAGAATCTATAAAAAATGTGAGGGGCAAGCCAGTCCCCCTCCGGGCTGTCAGCCTACGGGCTTGAAGTCATGCGACATGCAAAGCGCTGAACAGATACAGAATAATTAGTTTGCAGGCAACTCACATGCAAATTCTAGTTGCCGGGCTGGTTACCCTCTGCAACAACGTTTTTTCAAAGGAGACTAAGGAATGGCAAAGACCGGTAAAGATCAACAGTCCACTCAAGAGGCCCAGGAAAATAAGCAGGAGAAAACCGCTCCGAAAAAGAAAAACAGCTTTGATACCCACAAAAAAAAGCTGGTCCTGAAGGCCAGCGAAATCATGGAAATGGGAGTTGAGGCAGAACTTCTTGTGGGTGGTAAAAATTTCAACACCGCCATCATCAACACTATTGAAAACATCAGGGCTCCTCAGTTCAGGGCGATATCGGCTACAGCCTTTCACAAGCTTTTGGATGAAACCAAAGTCAACGCTGCCGCCATTCGAGCCTCTGTGGATAAGGAGTACGATGTCATCGACTGGAAGGATCAGGCCATCAACGATGACCCGGACTTCCTGAAAAAGCTGGTTCGAAAACTGGCGGTCAACGTCAAAAGGACCCCGCAAAAGAAAGACAGTACCTTTATCAAGCTTAGAACCTTTATAAACAACGTGGTGGAAGGTTTTGCAGTATCACCGGAAGGCATTGACCAGCTTCGCAAGAGGTCTGTGCTGGTACAGACAGCCATTTTGAGTGTGGATCTTCCCAGGGATGTGGAAGAAGCCGTCCGGCAGGCCTATAACGGCATCTGCAAGGAAGTCGGCCAGGACAACGTCCCGGTGGCGGTACGATCTTCTGCTGCAGGTGAAGACAGCCGCAAAAAAGCCTTTGCCGGTCTGCAGGATACTTATCTGAATATTGTCAGTGAAAGTAACGCTGTAGAGGCATACCACTGGGATTGTGCCTCGGCCTACAACCTTCGCAGCATGACTTACCGCAGGGAAGCCATCCTGGATGCCGTGGCCAAGGCAGAATCCACAGGCGATGATTCCATAGCTTCCAAGGCCAAAGAGGAATGGTCCATTGAAAACACCTCTTTGTCCGTGTGCATCATGCGTATGATCAATCCGGTCATATCAGGCACCGCTTTCAGCGCAGATACAGCCACCGGCTGCCAGGGAACAGACCGCAAGGATCTGGTGTCCATAGATGCCAGCTACGGGCTTGGAGAGGCGGTTGTAAGCGGTATGGTTACACCGGACAAGTTCTATGTTTTTCAGCGTGATGACGGCGAAGAAGTGGTTATCCGGCAAATGGGGTTCAAGGATAAAAAGATCGTTTACGATGAGACCGGAGCAGGGACAGTGGTTCAAAAGGTCCCTGAAGACCAGATAGTCCGCTGGTCCCTGTCTCTGGCTCAGGCCGAAACAGTGGCCAAGGGGGTGCGGGCCATCAGCAAGGCTTATGAAGGCATGATCATGGATACCGAGTTCTGCATCGATGCCTGGGATCGGTTGTGGTTCGTGCAGGCCAGGCCGGAAACCAGGTGGAACGAAGAACTGGAAAAGCACCCCAATACAATTTTCATGCGCCGGATGGAGGCGAATAAAAAGGCCATTGCCAATGCCGAGGTAATTCTGGAAGGCAATGGAGCTTCCAGGGGAGCAGGGCAGGGTACAGTAAAATTTTTGCGTTCCGCCCTGGAGTTGAACAAAATCAACAAGGGCGACATCCTGGCCGCGGAACGTACCGATCCTGACATGGTTCCCGGGATGCGCGTGGCATCGGCTATTCTGGCCGACGCCGGTGGAGATACAAGCCATGCCGCCATAACTTCCAGAGAGTTGGGCATTCCGGCCATTATCGGCATTAAGAGGCTGGAGGCTCTGCGGGCCCTGGACGGCCAGGAGGTTACCGCTGACGGCTCCAGGGGCCTTGTTTACCGCGGCATGGTACCCCTGGAAGAGGTTGGCGGAGAAATTGACGTGGGTAAGCTGCCGGCCACTAAGACCAAGGTAGGCCTTATTCTGGCCGATGTGGGACAGGCCCTGTTTCTCTCCAGATTGCGCCGCATGCCGGATTTTGAAGTAGGTCTATTGCGGGCAGAATTCATGCTGGCAAATATCGGGGTACATCCCCAGGCCCTGGACGCCTACGACAAGGGCTATCTGGACTCGGTGGTGAACAAGAAGTTTGGAGAGATGGAAAATGAGCTGACCAAGGTAGTCCGGGACCAGTTGACAGCAGGACTGGTGAGCCTGGATCTGAACCTCAGGAGGTTCGTGGGCATAATCACCGGCCTGGAAAGTCGTATGAGCGAGATGACAGAGAAGAAGGGAGCCAAGGGGACGGATGAGGTGCTGGCCATGCACAGGCAGCTTAGAGAACTGGACAAAAAGCTGGAGAAACATATCGATCTGGCCACCAAGAGGCTTGAAGTCCTCAAGACATCTCTGGATCTTAAGGAGCATATAGCCATTATCCTGGGTTATGCTGACCAGCTTATGCTTCTGGTGGGGGACGACCCGGAAACAGTCCAGAAGAGAGAAGAGCTTGAAGCAGATATCAAGCGCATAGAAAAGGGGGTCAGGCATGATCCGGTTGTGCAGGAACACCTGAACAATATCCAGGATCTTAGAACGGATGTCGCCCAGAAGGTGGGGCTGAAAAACGAGATGGACACGGTGCGAGACCTGTCCAAAAACATCCACGAGCACATCACAAGCCGCGGCTTCAGGACCGGCAAAGAGCTGTATGTCCAGACCCTGTCCCAGGGACTGGCCCTGTTTGCCATGGCCTTTTACGGCAAGGAGATTATCTACCGCACTACAGATTACAAGACCAACGAGTACCGCAACCTCATGGGCGGAATGCTTTTCGAACACTACGAGGACAACCCCATGCTGGGTTACCGCGGGGTTTCCAGGGACATTCACGACTGGGAACTGGAAGCCTTCAAGCTGGCCAGAGGGGCTTTTGGAGGCAGCAACCTGCAGCTCATGCTGCCCTTTGTAAGGACCTTTGAGGAAGCCAGAAGCATGAAGCGTTACCTGGCTGACGTGCACAAACTGCGCTCCGGCGAAGACGGGCTCAAGATCATCCTGATGTCAGAGATTCCCAGCAACGCCATTATCGCCAAGGAATTCATCCGTGAGTTCGACGGTTTTTCCATCGGCTCCAACGACATGACCCAGCTTGTTCTGGGCACGGACCGGGACAACTCCAGGCTGGGGCATATATACGACGAGGAGGACCCGGCTGTGGTCTGGGCCATCCTGGTGACCATCTTTACCGGTCAAAAGTTCGGCAAGAAAGTCGGCTTCTGCGGACAGGGTGTTTCCAACAGTAAGATAATCCGGGGGCTGGTATGCATCTCGGGCATAGTTTCCGCCTCAGTTGTACCGGATACATATGCCCAGACCAAAGAGGAATTTGCCAAAACCGAAAAGGAGAATATCAAGCTCAAAGATATGGGACAGTGGCTTGAGAAACAGCACCTGGAAAGACTCTACGTGCTTCTGAAGGAGAACAATTACGAGCATATCCTCAAGAAATACTCCTCAGGCAAGGATCTCATGGAATGGTACGAAGGCGAGGCTGCCAGACTGCACGAACAACTTTACTCAAACCTGGGATCCAGGAAGGAGGACTTCTATCGCCAGGAACTTTATAAGTTCCGCAATATATTTCACAAACCGGTTATCTATGCCAACTGGGACTGGCAGGTAACCATTGACGATGCCCTGCACCAGGCCGGCTTCGCCACCTACGAGGAACAGGAAGAAGCCATGGCCCAACTTGCCAAAAAGATGGGCGTATAATTATAATTAAGAACCACAAAACAGGCCGGATGCGTCAATAATACAAGATGTATCCGGTCTGTAAACACCTGCACTCTGCAGCACAGATATGACCCCTCAAAACCAATCCATATTGACTGAGCTTACATCACCCGGGATTATCCGGGAGCTTTCCCTGACAGAACTCAACAGGTTGGCCCAGGAGATCAGAGATCTCATTATCAGAGTAGTGTCCACCAACGGAGGTCACCTGGCCCCTTCCCTGGGTACAGTGGAGCTTACCCTGGCCCTGCTTCGGGTGTTTGATCCGGGCAAAGACAGAATAATCTGGGATGTGGGACACCAGGCCTATGCCTATAAGATCCTCACCGGCAGGCGGGACAGTTTTCATACCCTGCGCGCCCTGGGGGGCATAAGCGGTTTTCCCAGACCTGCTGAAAGCCCTTATGATCATTTTGCAGTGGGGCACTCCAGCACTTCCATTTCAGCCGGGCTGGGTATGGCGGTGGCCGGGGATATTCTGGACCTGGATCAGAAAGTATTGTCCATTATAGGTGATGGCTCCATGACGGCGGGACTGGCCTTTGAAGGTCTGAACCAGGCCGGGGATCTGGACCGGGATCTGGTGGTGATCTTAAACGATAACGAGATGTCCATTGCAAAAAATGTAGGTGCTCTGTCATCTTTTTTGAGCCGCAACCTCTCATCCAGATGGATGGTGCGCTTCAAAAGGGACTTTGAAAGCTTCATGCGCCAGATTCCCAGAATCGGGGACGACATCCTGAATTACGCCCGCAAGAGCGAGGAGTCCCTGAAAAATTTCTTTACTCCGGGCATATTGTTCGAAGCCTTGAAGTTCAACTACATCGGACCGGTGGATGGACACAATATCACTTCTCTGACCAGAGTGCTGGAGCAGACCAGGAGCCTGCAGGGACCGGTGCTGGTGCATGTATTGACCAAAAAAGGCAAGGGATACAAACCGGCTGAAGATAATCCCACCTTTTATCACGGGGTGGGCTGCTTTGAGCCTGAGACCGGCCTGGCCAGAAAGAAACCGGACGGCGAATGCCTGCCCAGCTACACTGATGTCTTCGGCCAGACTCTGTGTGAACTTGGCGCAAAGGATAACAGAATCGTGGCCATAACCGCAGCCATGCCTGAGGGAACGGGCCTGGGCGCTTTTGCGGAGAGGTTTCCGGAAAGGTTTTTCGACGTGGGGATCTGTGAACAGCACGCGGTTACCTTTGCAGCCGGCATGGCGATCCAGGGGCTAAAGCCTGTGGTGGCCATTTATTCCACTTTCATGCAACGTTCGTACGACCAGGTGGTTCATGACGTGTGTCTGCAGAATCTGCCGGTGACCTTCTGTCTGGACCGGGGCGGAATTGTCGGAGAGGACGGCCCCACGCATCACGGTAATTTTGACTTCTCCTACCTGCGCCATATCCCCAACATGATCTGCATGGCCCCCAAGGATGAGGCTGAATTGCAGAACATGCTCCTCACTGCCCTGAAGCACCCCGGGCCTGTCTCGTTCAGGTATCCCAGGGGAGTGGGTACAGGGGCTGATCTCGGGGAAATCCACCCCCTGGAGCTCGGCAGTTCTGAGGTTATGAAGGATGGCTCCCACGGTGTGATCCTGGCCATAGGCAGCCGGGTCTACCCGGCCCTGGAGGCGGCGCTGGAAATGGAGAAAGAAGGGCTTTCACTGAGAGTGGTCAATGCCCGCTTTGTCAAGCCTTTGCCTGAGCAGGAATTAAGAGAGTCGGCCGGAAATTATAAAGGCCTGCTGGTGGTGGAGGAAAACGCCCTGGCCGGAGGCTTTGGATCCGCCGTGCTGGAATTTCTGGCGGATGAGGACCTGCTACAGGGAATCCGGGTCAAGCGCCTGGGGATAGGGGATTTTTTTGTGGAACATGGCCCCCCCCAGGCATTAAGACAAAGCCTGGGCCTTTGCAAAAATGGAATAAAAAAGGCTGCACTGGAATTTTTCTATTAAAATAATCTATGATTTTAAAATTCAGTTGGATTAGACCGCTTGTCCGTTAAATTTAGTCAACTTAAGTAGGGAACTATAAGACATCTTGGCCTTTTGGTAAAGTATTGCAAAACTGTGGTTGGATATGCTTTAAATGCAATACTTTATCAATTGACCGTCTAGCAGGCAACCAGGTATTAACCTCTCCCCTGCAAGGCTTGATTTAGCAATTTAAATATAATTCAGATAGTTATGTGGATATCCATTTAAAATAACACAAAAACAGACAACCGAATTCAGGGAAATTTTTTGATCAAGAACGGCATTTTTGATTGCATAACTACCTGCAATAATTGAATCCAACTGAGTTTTGTATTCATAGAGTTTTTTATTTTGGCAAGGAAATCAATCAATTATAAGGAAGCGTATCTTAACACTACAGCGAAACTTATGATTGACCTCCGGGGACTGGCTCTCCCCGCACTTATTTTTAAAACCTGTCAAGCATCCATCAGAAAAAGGTTTGGGGGTGCCTGTCCCCAATTTCGACAGGTTGAAAAGTTTTATAAGTTTCGCTGTAGTGTTATTTATCAACCGGCAAAAGTGCCTGTCTGCTAAGTATCAATTTATATAACAGATACCATAAAAGTATAATCACAATAGGAGTTCAAAATGCCTTTAACCAGGAGAAAATTTATCAGAAACATTGGGGTAACGGCAGGAGGATTAAGCATGGGCGGTTTCTTGAAGTCAAGACGGGCATGGGCTGAACAGACTGAAGAAGGGTCCGGGACTTCCGGTCAGGTTGAGATTGAATGGCTGGGACACGGCAGCTTTCTTTTTGAATCGCCCAAAGGCCTGAAATTGCTGCTGGATCCCTGGATCAGTACCAACCCCAAGTGTCCAGGCAAATACAAGGATATCAGCAAGTTCAGCAAGATCGACTTTATTCTCTGGACCCACGGCCATGTGGATCACTTTATGCTCAATGATGCCAGCGACCTGATTGAGATGTACAAACCCAAGGTCATTGCTCCGTGGGAACTCGGCTTTTTTATCAAAGAGGAAATTCCAATAGCCGACTGTCAGACCTTCACCCTGGCTAATAAAGGAGCTACAGCCGATTATGATGGTCTGAGAATAACCATGGTGGAGGCGTTCCATTCGGCCGGGGCACAGTTAACGGGCTTTAAGGGTATAAACAGGTTTGTGGGAGAAGCTGTAGGCTATATCTTTGAATTTGAAAACGGGTTAAAGGTTTACCATTCCGGAGACACCTCGCTTATGGGAGACATGAAGACCATTATCGGCGATTTTTATCAGCCGGATGTGGCCATTCTGCCAATTGGCGGAGTTTTCACCATGGGCTCCAGAGAAGCTGCATTCGCATGCTCCATGATCAAGCCCGGGATTGCCATCCCGGAACATTATGGAACCTTTCCGGTACTTGAACAGTCAAGCGAGGTTTTCATCAAGGAAGTGAACAGGCTTGCTCCTGAAACCAGGGTCCTGGATATACGCCCGGGCCGCCCGGTCAAAGTATAACAGCTGAACAGTCTGGGTTTTAGTTTTGAGTCAAGAAAAATTTCGTTTCAGAATTTCCATCCGGCAAAAAATCATGCTGCCCGTAGTATGTCTGTTTCTTATAGCGATAAGCATCGGCGCATATCTTACCGTCAGGATGGAAACCAGGGCATTGACCAAGCAATTGACTCATTCCGCTGATGTAATAAGCAGGAATATTTCCTCGGTCACCCAGAGCGCTTTCTGGTCTTTGGGGTGGGTGTACCTTGAGGAATTTCTGCATGACCTGCCGCTGGAGCAGGACAACATCATCTTTGCCAAGGTCGTTAACCCCATGGGGGAAATATATCTTGCTGATTCCAGGGAGTATTACGGCCGGCAGATCGACCCGGATCTTCTGGGAGCTGATAAAATGGTCTTTGATGATTATTTTTTTGAAGATCATAATGAAAATGGAATCCTGCTGGTCCAGCCCCTGGTCATCGGCGATGAAACCTGGCATATCCTGACCGCCATATCCCTGAGAGAAGTTCAGGAGGCCATTTCCAGCCTGATTAAACGCATAGCGTTACCTGCCTTCATATTGCTGCTGATGACTGCTGTCGGAACCTATCTCATTGCAAGAACCATCAGCAGGCCAATCGTTCAGCTGGCTAAAAGCACGGAAATCTTTTCCAGAGGTGATCTGGACCATAAAGCAGTGATCAACACCAGGGACGAGGTGGGACTTCTTGGCTTTGAATTCAACAGGATGATCAAAAGTCTGCAGTCAGCCCAGGACCAGTTCAAGGCATCTGAAAACAGGTACCGCACCCTCATTGAAAGCGCTTCCAGGGCTCGTATCGGGATGGCTCTTGTCCTTAATCACCCTTCCGGACAACAACTCAGATATGCCAACCATGGCCTGACCGAAATATCAGGCTATTCCAGGAAAGAACTGCTCGACATGGATTTTTTCCAACTTTTCCAGCACAAAGATCAGCAGACCATCAAAAACATCGCCTGCACCATTAATGACGCAATAGAGGACTGCAGCCGTATATTTCAATGGACCCGTAAAAATGGTGAAGAATTATTTGTAGACTGTACTTTTGCTGCTGCTGAATTTGAAGGCAGCGAGGCCATGGTTGTCTTTGTCCGGGATGTCAGCAACCAGGTCCTGGCGGAAAGACAATTGAAAGAATATCAGACCAATCTGGAAAAGACCGTTGACGAGCGCACAGAAAACCTCCAGCAGAGCATTAACGCACTGAAAGAAACACAGAAACAGCTTATCCAGTCGGAAAAACTGGCCTCCATTGGTCGTCTGGCCGCCGGCATCTCTCATGACTTCAACAATATCCTGCATGTAATCAACGGCTATTCACAAGTATTGCTTTCCAGGATCCCGGAGCAGAGTCCTGAACGGGACAATCTGGTTCAGATTCAGAAAGCAGGCAGACGGGCAGCTCACCTGGTCCGTCAGCTGCTTGATTTCAGCCGTCAAAACAGTGGAAACCGCACCACGCTGAATCTCAACCACGAACTTAGCAATGCAATAGATGTATTGAAACGGACCATCCCCAGGATGATAGAAATCCGGATTCAGCTGACGGATGATCTCTGGCCTGTTTACGCCGACCCTATAAAAATGGAACAGATTATCCTCAACCTTTCCAGCAACGCGGCTGATGCCATGCCCCAGGGAGGAAGGCTGACCATTGAAACCGCCAATGTCGTTCTGAATGAAGACTTCTGCCGTGAACATCTTGATCTCTCACCAGGAAAATATATTCTGATTACAATTTCTGACACGGGACACGGTATGGATCAGAACACCTTGCAAAATATCTTTGAACCTTTCTTCACCACCAAGGAAGTGGGCAAAGGGACCGGACTGGGCCTGCCTTCGGCCTACGGGATAGTCAAGACCCATGGCGGAACCATTCACTGCCGCAGCACACCCGGCCAGGGCACCGCTTTAGAGATATACCTGCCTGCTCGTGAAGATCAGAAAATCAGTACTGCAATCGATACAAACACTTCCCAGCCTGCCACAGGCAATGAAACCATCCTGGTCATAGATGATGACAGAAAGATCCGTGAATTGACCGCTGAAATATTGGAAAACCTGGGATACAGAGTGATCTGTGCTGAAAATGGAAAACACGGACTGGAGGTATATGCATCCACAATCAATGATATAGACTTGGTCCTTCTGGATATGACCATGCCTGTAATGGGCGGGCATGAGTGCATGCGGAAAATCATTGAGATGAACCAGGACGCGGTGGTGCTGATTGCCAGCGGCTACTCGCCGGATGTTCAGGCTGATGAGCTTATCAAACAGGGAGCATCAGGATTCATCGGCAAACCATTCCAGCTTGATCAGCTTGCTTCGCTGATCAGGGAATTACTGGACAAAAAATAGCACCATCTTCACACTCCACTATCCCCAATCCAGATGTGTTGTTGAGTCCACTGACAACCCAAGAAGCCGTACTTTCCTCCCGTATCGAGGGAACTCAAGCCACTATGGGTACTGTTCACGTTTTCCTGCATCAGGGCAGACAGCTGTACGGCATTAAGGATGGAATCGCGTTCAGAACTACTTTTTCCACATCAAAATGGCTGGTCTAACCTACATTCAGCACCCTTTCGTTTGCCTGAAAGGTAATTTTTTTATCTCACCACTTTTTTCTGCTTCTTGGTACAACCTGCATCGGGGGTTCAGCACCTGGCACTGGACTGTTCCGCACATATTTTTTTAAGAAAAAGACTACTGCCCACAGATCACACCCAGTGAAATCCGCTGCGCTGAGACTTCGTCTATTTCACCGGGCAGGCAGATTGACACAGATATAAGATATTGAAGA
>PWSL01000473.1 GCA_003563255.1 Desulfonatronospira sp.
AGGGAATATAAAAAAGAACTGGACCGTCAGTTCAAGAATGAGAAGTCCAACTTCAAGATCGCCATTCTGGTGGACATGTGGCTGACCGGTTTTGATGTCCCAGCCCTTGATACCATGTATATTGACAAGCCGGTCCAGCGCCACACCCTGATCCAGACCATTTCCAGGGTCAACCGCAGATACGGTGACAAGCAAAAGGGCCTGGTGGTGGATTACATCGGCATCAAAAAGCAGATGAACCTGGCCCTGGCCCAATATTCCAAAACCGACAGGGCCAACATTGAAGAAATCGAACAGTCCATTGTGGTGGTCAGGGACCACCTTGATCTGCTATCCAGGATGTTTCACTCCTTTGACCAGACACCCTATTTTTCCGGTAAAGCCCTGGAACAGCTGCACTGCCTGAACATGGCCGCAGAGTTTGTCCAGCTAACCGAACCCATGGAAAAGAGGTTTATGGGCCTGGTGCAGCGGCTCAAGGCCGCCTATGACGTATGTAGCGCAAGCGATGAATTTTCTCTGGATGAGCGCGACCAGGTTCATTTTTATCTTGCTGTTCGCTCCATCGTGTTTAAGCTGACCAGGGGAGATGCTCCGGACACAGCCCAGATGAATGCCCGGGTCCGGGAAATGATTAAGGACGCCCTGCAAAGTGAAGGCGTGGAGGAAATCTTCAAGCTAAGCCAGGATGGGGGCAAGGAAATTGATCTGTTTGATGAAGATTTCCTGAAGAAAATTGAAAAGATAAAACTGCCCAACACCAAAATTAAACTGCTCCAGCAGCTGCTTAAAAAGGCCATTGAAAATTTCAAAAAAGTGAACAAGGCTAAAGGTGCGGATTTCTCCAGAATGTTCAAGGCCCTGGTGGACAGGTACAATGAGCGCCGGGAGCAGGATGTCCTGGTCAGCAGTGTCCTGGACGACTTTACTGATGAAATCATGGACCTGTATCAGGCCCTGAAAAAGGAAAAGGAGTCCTTTGCCGATCTGGGCATTGATTTTGAGGAAAAGGCCTTTTACGACATCCTCAAGTCCCTGGCCCTGAAATATGATTTCATCTATCCTGAAGACAAGCTCATCCTTTTATCCAAAGCAGTCAAGGAAGTTGTGGACGACAAGGCCAGATACACGGACTGGGACCGCCGTGACGACATCAAGGCCGAACTCAAGGCTGATCTGATCATCCTTCTGGCCGAGCACGGCTATCCCCCGGTGGATAGAGATGAAGTTTACAAGGAGATCTTTGAGCAGGCTGAGAATTTTAAGAAATATCAGAGCAGGGTTGTAGTTTGAACGATACGGCTGCTTACTGAGTGGCTGACCTGTAAAGCGAAAATTATTGATGATAAGTCAGGGATGAAAAATATCTGCTTCAGTCAAAACCACTATGGTCATTTCGACATTCAACTTTTAACTCTTAAAGTGGTCATGAATACTCCAGATTCCACCAATCAACAAATTCCTTCCAGAAACCACAAACCAATAAGTCAAATTCTGGCCAGGCATGGCCTCAATCTTACAAGGGAAAAGACAACCTGCCTGCAAATCAATACAGGCCTTGTCTGCAACCAGTCCTGTGCCCACTGTCATCTGGAAGCCGGTCCTTATCGCCTGGAAAGCATGGACCTGATTACAGCCGAACAGGTCATTGAATACGCGGCCAGAAACAGTTTTGAAACCATAGACATCACAGGCGGGGCTCCAGAACTCAATCCCAATATTTCTACGCTCATTGCCGAGCTTGGCAAGTACACACAAAAACTCATGTTTCGCTCCAATTTAAGCGCCTTGAATAACAGACAAAATGACCAGCTCATGGAGCTTCTCAGAGATAATCGGGCTGTTATAGTAGCTTCTCTGCCTTCCCTGAACCAGGGCCAGACCGATTCCCAGAGAGGGAACCAGGTTTTTGCCAGGAGCATTGAGGCCCTGCAGAGACTCAATAGTCTAGGCTACGGTAAAGATGGATGCGAACTGGTACTTGACCTGGTATCCAATCCAACCGGGGCATTTTTCCCTCCCTCACAGGAACAGGCTGAGAAAAAATTCAGGCAGACCCTGCACCGCAAATGGGGTATAACTTTCAATAACCTTTACTGTTTTGCCAATGTTCCCCTGGGCAGGTTTAGAAAATGGCTTAAATCTTCTGGCAACCTCGACCCTTACCTGGAGCGCCTCGCTTCAGCCTTCAATCCCTGCGCTGCCCGGGGGGTAATGTGCAAAAGCCTTATATGCGTATCCTGGGACGGATATCTGTATGACTGCGATTTTAATCTGGCAGCCGGCCTGCCCATGAACAGACGCAAAACCCATATTACCGACATGCAGAGAAAACCTTTAGCCGGTACTCCCATCGCCCTTGCAGACCACTGTTATACCTGCATGGCCGGGACAGGATTTACCTGAGGCGGGAGCATCCTGTCCTGAGTTCAGGACAAATGAGAAAAAGGAACAATCATGGCCCATAAATTTGATTACGATTTAGGAATCATCGGCGGAGGCGCGGCCGGTCTTACTGCTGCGTCAGGCGCGGCCAGGCTGGGCGCTAAAACACTGCTTATTGAAAAAGAAAGTATACTGGGCGGAGACTGTCTGCATTACGGCTGCGTGCCCAGCAAGACCCTGATTCATACGGCAAAAGCCATGCACACCATAAAGAATTCGCAGAAATACGGCTTGCCCAGGGTGGAACCCGGACCAGTGGATTTTTCCCAGGTCAGGCAAAGGATTC
>PWSL01000500.1 GCA_003563255.1 Desulfonatronospira sp.
GCTTCTTCAATCTCTTTTATCTGTGTCAATCTGCCTGCCCGGTGAAATAGACGAAGTCTCAGCGCAGTTTATCCCGTGAAACAGTCCCTTGGGACTCCCCAAAGGGGGTTTCACTGGGTGTGATCTGCCTGCCCCGTAAAATTTCTTCCCATTTTACTGGGGTGGGCTAAAAAGCTCTTTTCTTTATTGGGTTGCGGGCAAAGTCCGCCTTAGTAAATACAGCTACATTGGAAAAAGCAAAAGGCAGTACAGATTCCATGATAGTCGCTTTAAGCATCCGCCAGCCATGGACAGAACTCATTCTTTCCGGTCACAAGACCATAGAAGTCAGGTCATGGCCCACAAAATATCGTGGAGAACTGTGGCTTCATGCTGGAAAGAAAACTGATATAAATGCCCTCGCAAGATTTAATTTTTCAGGCAAAAATATCAGCATAGGTGCAATTTTGGGAAAATGTGAGCTGATTGACTGTGTGGAATTCAATGATCTTACATGGGAACATTGGCGGACAGAACACCTGAATGAAGGAATTCTTACGAACAAAAGATTTGCCTGGCTTCTTAGAAATCCGGTCAGGGTAACTCCGCAACCTATGAAGGGGAAACTGGGGTTGATGCGTATACAGGATCATGCAGGACAGGAGAGACTATGAGTCGTCGCATTGAAATGAGCCCTGGAGTTCTCATAAAAGAGCAGGTTAAGCAACTCTTTAATAAAGAATTTATAACCTGTCGAAACTTTAACATGCCGGATATTGGAACCTCTGCGTTTGATCTCCGACTGGGCAGGTCCGCGTGGCAGCTTGCCGAAGGGCAACGGCCCTCCACTCGGGAACTGGAAAAGCTAAAAGCCTGATCTACTGAAATCAAACCAGAAAATGATTCTGATGGAGAATTTTTTCACTTTAAAAAGGAAGAGATTTATCTTGTCGAACTTGATTGTTCGCTTTATCTGCCGGAGAATATAAACGGGCGGGCAACCGGCAGAAGCAGTATAGGCAGGTTGGATGTGATCACCCGACTACTTACTGATAGAAGCACTGAATATGATATTGTTGAATCAGGTTATGAAGGTCCCCTTTATCTGCTTGTTTTGCCGCAAACTTTTTCTCTAATCGCCTCTCATTTAAAGACCGGGCTGATTTCAACATACGCGGTACGTCTGGCCTGTATAGCTTTTCTCATGCTTTAACTACCCGAGCGGCGAGCCTAATCCAGTAGTCTTGGCGTGCACTGCTCGCCTTGAAATATTATCGCTTTTTAACAGGGCCACTGGGGACAGGCACTTTTGCCGAACTCAAACCGAAAAATGGAAGGGTTCCCGGCAAAAGAGCCAGTCCCCTTCGAGTTCAAATAAAGTGTCGCTGTAGTGTTAAAGATGATGTATGCAGAGGGTGTCGGGATCCAGGGTGTTCCGGGCCATGTGCAGAAGGTGGTGGTGGTGGGTGAAGAAAAGGACCTGGGTCTGTGAGGCCAGCAGGGCCAGTTCCTGAAGGGTCCTTTCTGAGCGGTCATCGTCAAAGTGCACCAGGATGTCATCCACAATAAAAGGAAAAGGAGGGTTTTCGCGCAGGTAGTGCTTTATCCCCCCCAGGCGCAGGGCCAGAAAAAGCTGGTCCCGTGTGCCGTCGCTCATTTCATTCACACCCAGACTGGAACCGTCCGGCCTGAGGGCCTTTAAAACCGGCTCTCCCCGCTGGTCATAGTCGGCGAATATACCGTCCAGGGAGTTCAGGGTGATTTCTCTGAGGATATTTCCGGCCATGTCCAGAACCGGGCCCTGGTTGGCCTGCCTGAAACGTTCCATCTCGGAAGCAAGGATTGCTGCGGACAGGCGCAGCTGGATATACTCCTGCATCTCCTGCTCCAGCTCAGAGGTCTGTTCCTGCATTTCCTGGCGGATATCCGCGGCCCTGGAGGTGCCGTCCAGCTCCTGGAGGTCCTTTTCCAGGGCAGCACGGTTACTTATAGTCTCTTCGCGCTGCTGTTCCAGCTGCTCTTTTTCCCGGTCCAGTTCCCTGGACAGGGACTGGAGCTTGTGCGTGTCCCAGGCAGAGGCGTCTAGTATGAATTTTTCCAGGTCCATGCCTCCGGCCAGTTCCTGGAGCTGTTCTTCCAGTTGCTTTAGTTCCTTGCGAAGCTCCTGCTTTATCCCGGCCTTTTCCTCGAGACCGGGCAGTTCAGCCATGGCAAAGGCCCCTGCTTCCCGGCAAAGCTGGTTCAGTTCCTGCTGCAGGGACTTGATTTTTGTCTGGGCCTGGCCTGCCTTTTTTGATGCCTTGCGGCGTTCCTGCTGCAGGTGTTTCTGCCTGGAGAGCTTTGCCTGTTCCTGTTCCAGTTCCCTGGACAGGGCTGCAAGGACTTCCAGAGCGGGAGTCTGTCCGGGGTCCCGGCCCAGTTTGCAGGTGAGCTCCTGGACCGCGGTGTTAAAGTCCCCGGTTTTCTGCAACAGCCCGGACTTTCTCTGCTGCAGGGTCTCTATCCTGCTGCAGGCGGTGAATAGTTCCTGTCGAAGCTGGATTTCCTCCTGCACGTTGCCGGGGTCGCTATTGGGATCAAGCCCCAGGGGCTGCAGGACACTGGCCCACTTTTCATGCCAGAGATCCAGGTTTTCCCGGATGTCCGCGGCCTGCTGAGAGGCCTTGTGCAGGTTGTTTTCTGCGGTACGGATATTATTTTTTAAAAGGTCTGCGGAAGAGAGATCGTTCCCTGCGCGCTGGCGGATTTTGTCCAGAACCCGGCCCAGGCCTGCCGGGTCCAGACCCTGGGGTGAAGGGTGACCGACACTTTCAACGGTCATTATGCCCTGTTTAATAAGCTCCTGGTATTCACGCCCGGCCTGTTCCAGTTCCTTCTGACGTTCCTGCATGTCCCGGACAAGTCTGATCAGTTCCTGTACCTTGTAAAGCCAGGCCTGCATCTCCCCGGGGGACAGGGGCTCAATGCCGGTACCGCTCCATAGTGCTTTCCATTCCAGACCGGCCTGGTCATACTCCTCCAGGAGGAGATTCAGTTCCCGGCCTGCCTGTTCCAGCCTGCGGCCGACTTCCTGGATCTCTTTTTGCAGGGCATTAAGCCTGGCCAGGTGATGCGCCCGGTCCAGCATCAGGTCCGTGGTCTGATCCAGAACAGACATGTTCTTTTCAAAGCCCGAGGCCAGATCTTTTTCACCATACTTTTCCAGGTAGTTCTGGATCTCCTGGGGGTCCCGGATGCCCTGCAGCCAGATTTTTTTTACCAGCTGCCAGCCCAGGTCCCTGGAGGCCCTGTGGGACAGCAGGTCCTGCGGCAGGGGCATGGAATGTTCTTTTTGGAGGTCTTTCAGCTCTTCCTGCTTTTCCTGGAGATATTGCTGCAGGTCCTGGTATTTTTTGCGGCAGGAATCCAGTGCCTGCTCTTTTGTTCGAAGCAGGTTCTGCATCCGCTCCAGGCTCTGGGGCAGGGGCAGGGGCAACCGGGGGAGTTCAGCTGGATCGACGTGTCCAAGTCCCAGGGCTGCAGTGCTGGAAGATACCTGGTGTTGAAGCTCCTGGATCTTTTCCCTGGACTTGCGGATTTTTTCCTGCAGGTCCCGGGCCGGGGCCAAATTTCTAGAAGCCAGTTCCAGGTCCTGGATATCCGGGATGGGGGGGATTTTTTTGAGGTCCCTGCGGGCCCGGCGCAGGACAAGGGCCTGTTCCTGCATGGTTGCCCGCGCATCAAGACTTTTTTGATGCAGGGTGTTTTTTTCATTCACCAGTTCCTGGATGCGGTTCTGGTGCTTGCGGCCTGGTGCCAAACGTTCCACATCACTGCATGAGAGCCGGTTGCCAAGCAGGGCCTTTTTTTCCCGGATGGACTGCTCCAGGGTGATTTCTTCCGTCGCCAGGTCCTGTAGTTCCTGGGAGGCCTGCTGCACCAGTGCCACCCGGCCCAGCAGGGTCTTTATACGGGGTTCAAAGGAAAGCAGGTCCGTATTTACCAGCATCTCTGCAAGTTCCCGGTCCTGCTCCTTTATTTCCTCCTGCCAGGTATCCAGCTCCAGGCGGGCGTTTTCCAGGTGACTTGCGGCCTTGACCCTGCGCCGGCTGAATTCCTGGTCCAGCAGCGGAACGGACTCCAGTTCAGAGAGTTGCAACAGCAGGTCCCTGCGCCTGGCAATGCGTGGCAGGGCCTTGATGCAGCTGGAGTACCAGCCCAGGGTTTCCTGCAACTCTTTTAGCCGAAGCTCTGTCTGTTTTTTTTGCCGGCGTTTAAGGTCCAACTCGTTTTGCAGGTTACGCCAGCGTTCGGGTTTGATGGAGGCCTGGCGCAGTTCTTTGGAGAGCTGGGACAGGGAGTTCTTTTTCTTCATGATGCTGGTGGAGGAGGCCCTGGGACGGAACAGTTCGCCGGCACGACGCTGCAGATCTTTCTGGACCCGGCGCAGGTGCATTATGCCGGCAGCGGCGGAAAAAAGGGCCTGACCCAGGTGGCCTTCGGCCTGCAGGATTTCCTTGCCGCCGGTGCGCAGATTGTCGTGGCTGATGCCGAACATTCCGGAAAACATCTCCCGGCTCATTCCGGACATGAGCCTTGCCATGGCCTCCCTGGAAACAGGATTGCCCGAACCATCGATGAGGTCCTTACTGCGCTTCTTGTAGCGGGTGATTTCCCAGGTATTCCCGTTGTCCAGCTCCAGGCAGGCACCCACGGCCAGGTCTTTTCCGGGATGCAAAAACCCGTCCACGCTCTGGTGGTCAAAACCGTAAAAGAGGGTGGCCAGGGCACGCAGGGCGGTACTTTTTCCGGCCTCGTTGGATCCGTAGATCAGGTGCAGGGTGCCGCCCTGGTCCAGGTGCAGCTCCTTGTTGGAAAAATGCCCGTAGGCCTTGAGATTCAAGGTGCTGATTTTCATGGGGCAGCCTTTTTCAGGAGTTTTTGTCGGAGGTGGACATGTCCCTGGCCAGCAGCGTCATGATGATGTCCCTGGCCCGGGATACATAAGTCTGCCTGGTCCCGGGATCATTCATGTCCGGCATTTCCACGCCGGTGCCAGCCAGCTTGGCCTTAAGCTCGGTAAAGTCCAGGTCCAGGCTGTTCAGCATGGCCGGGTCCTGTTGCAGTTCCTGCATGTAACCAGCCAGATGGGCCAGGGCTGTACCGGATGACTTGAGTTCATCCCAGTCCAGGGCCGGGGTGCACTGGTTGAGTATTTTCTCCACCCAGATGGACTGTCCTGAAATGTCTGTGGCCAGGTTGCGGATTTCGGCCTGCAGCCCGGGAAAGTCATGCATGATTTCGGAGCAGGCTGCAGAAGCTCCGGTTAAGATAATGCGCACAGCCATGAGCCTTTCCTGGTCCAGGTTTGTAGAAATGTTTTCAAGCTCCCGGCTGACCAGATCCAGTACCTCGCCCTGGGTGTGCTGTCCGGAGATATCCAGTTCCATGGTCTGCCAGCGCAGGACGTCCAGTTCCAGTCTCTGGATGCTTATTTCTCCGGAGGCGTCCAGGTCCACCCGCATGCACCCATTGTCCATGGGTTCACGGATATGGCGGCCCTGGATGCAGCCGCTGAAGATGACCGGGGGGTCGCGGTGGATGACTTCGTGGCGGTGCATGTGGCCCAGGGCCCAGTAATGGTAGCCCTTGGCCAGGAGGTGGCTCAGATCGCAAGGGGCGTAGCCGCTTTTACCCGGTGTACCGTAAAGGGAGGTATGCAGCATGCCTATGTTGAACATGCCCGGAACAGGCTCGGGATAACCCAGGGCCAGGTTTTCCAGCACTGCTTCCCGGTCATAGCTCTGGCCGTGGACAGCGATTCCCAGGTCCTCCAGCTCCCAGGTGTCTGGCCTGGCTGCAGGAAAGGTGTAGACGTTGTCCGGCAGGCGCAGGGCCCTGGTCATCCTGTTTTGTGCGTCATGGTTGCCCCGGATAAAGGCCACCCTGGTCCCGACCTCCCTAAGCCTGCTCATCTGGGCTGAGAAGTGCAGGGGTGTCTGAAAGTCAGGGCAGTCTCCGTCGTAAAGGTCGCCGGCAATGAGCAGAAGCGGGATGCGGTGTTCAAGAATGTAGTCCACCAGATTGGCCAGGGCCTTGCGGGTGGCCTGGCGGATTTCTTGGGCCGGGGCCCCCTCGTAGCGGCTCAGGCCGTACAGGGGGCTGTCCAGGTGTATGTCTGCGGCATGGATGAATGTGGTCATACTTTTTGCAGGTGCAGGGTTCAGGAGTCAGTGGTAGTCAGTAGTCGGTAAAACAAATAGTTTAGTGATCAGGGTTTACCACACACAGTTCCATTGAGAGTTTTGCAGTTGCATCATGATAACACCTCTTTACTCGGCAGGGGGGAGGCCCGGTCATGAATTCTACGTAGCCCGGAAGGCTACTGGAGCGCGCTTGAAATTTCAAGATATCTGGAGGCAGAAACTGGATCCCTCAGGCCTATGTATAAATTTCCATGTTACTGTATAAAAATCATTCCTGGAAAATGGTGACTTCTCCGGGCTTTTCGGCGATGTCTTTGACCAGTCTGGCGGCCAGCTTTTCTTTTGTTGCGATGCGGCTCTGATAGGTTGAAAGGACCCGTTTCAGAAAAACATCCCCGGTATCGGTGTAGAGTAGTATCTTCCTGGAATCCGTACCCCCGAGGTCGCTGTTTACTATTTTGATATTTTCCACGTCCAAAAATTCCAGTACAAACTGGGAAATCTTGTCTCCAACCCCGTTTTCTCTGGAAATTCCGGCCAGCATGTGTGCGCCTCCGAAAACCTTGGCCTGCAGTCTTTTTCGATCCGCCCCCAGGTTCATCATCCTGTTGATGAGCAGTTCCATGGCATTTACCCCGTAACGGGCGGATACGTCAAACCTGGCTAGATCCGCTTTGCCTGGAAGGAGAATGTGGTTCATTCCCCCAATGAGATTGCGGGGATCAAACAGACAAACCGCCACACAGGACCCGAGTACGGTTTGAATGATTGTAGGATTCGCGCTGGCATGATATTCGCCGATATGAATGTTTACTTTTTTTCTCATGTTGATTTGATGGTCAAAAGTTCACTGGCAACATCTTGTGTTTACTGACAATTTTCAGGATGCTGAATGATCGGAACATTTAACCGATGGCTGAAAACAGCAGGATTGAAGATATTTCGCTGTAGGGATAATCTGTTGGGTTTACAGCCCTACAACTGAACTTATCTGTGCCTCAAGGGAACTGGCTCTTCCGGCACCCACTTGAAGCTGAAAATCAGACTCCAAAGGCACACAAACACATTCAAGTGGGTGCCGGAGTGCCGTCCCTGATTTAACCAGCCACATATTTTATTCGTTGCGTTGTAGGGATAGACACCGCACGATGGGTTCAAGCTCTAAAGGTTCCACCCTGCAGGGAGGTGGAGAAGCCTGGTTGTATACAGCCAGTCCCAGGCGGTAATCCCGGTCATTAAAACTGCAGAGACCGGTGCCGAAGGGAACCGGTGAGCCTGCACGATAGATATGAATTTCTGGTTGCCAATGGACCTCTATTTCGTGAAGGGGCAGGTGCAGGCCAAGTCCCGTAGCCTTCATGTAGCTTTCTTTCAGTACCCATATTTCAACCAGACCGGCCGCCTGCCTCTCCAAAGGCAGTGACAGCAGGTGCTGGAGTTCGGAGCTGGAGTAATACTTTTGAGCTACGGCAGAGATGTCCCGCTGAACTCTTTCTATGTCCACCCCCAGGGGACTGGCCCCTACAGCACAGACCACCCAGTCGCCTGAATGGGATATATTGAAATGAAACCCCGGCAGTTCCGGCAGGCAGGGCTTGCCGTTGACACCGGGAACAGTCCGGGGGGGCAGGGGGTGTCTGGGTGCATGAATTTTCAGAGCATAAGACAAAAGCAGGCCGGCACCGATGCATCTGGAGCGGTCCCGGAGCTGCCGGTAGCGTAAAGCTGCGGCTGCACGCTTAAAACTCAAAAAGGTATACCAGCTTGTATCATCCGGGTCCATGAGCCGGATATCCAGGGCATAGACTGTTGTTATTTGTGTCATTTTGATATGGGCTTGCAAGTAACTCGAACGACATGAACAATAAATTCAGGTAGTTATGACTTTAAAATGTTGAACAATTTTATGGAGCTGGACAGTCAAAAGTTCTCAAACAATACTCTGGTTTGATAGCACTACAGCGACACTTTAATTAAACTCGTAGGGGAAAAGCAGGGGACAGGTACTTTGGGACCACTTGAGCATCATTTTGTGCTAAAAAAAGACTCATTTTTTGGGACAAGCGGGTCCCGGAAGAGCCGGTCCCCGGAGGAAAATCAATATGTTTCGCTGTAGTGTTAATCGGAGCTAAAAAATGCCTGAAGGTTCGGCCTTCTGCAGGTAAAGAGTTACTATTTCGATCTGATTGTACCCTTGTAAGGCTTTTCTGGCAAGTACAAAAACTACGCACAGGGCATTAACACTACAGCGAAACTTATGATTGACCTCCGGGGACTGGCTCTCCCCGCACTTATTTATAAAACCTGTCAATCATCCTTCAGAAAAAGGTTTGGGGGTGCCTGTCCCCAATTTCGACAGGTTGAAATGTTTTATAAGTTTCGCTGTAGTGCTATTTATCAACTGCTCAAAAATCCCGGCGGCAAACTGCGGCAAAAGAGCCAGTCCCCGTGCCACATGCAAAGCGCTAAACAGATACAAAATTTTAAACCGCAAAGCCGCCCCGGTTGTTTGCCCATCGGGCTTGCTCTTCGAGCAATTCAACTGGGCAGGCAAAGTATGCAAAGTTTATGAAGCGAAGGGTTTGTCATAAAATAAGTGTTACATTATGCCTGCATAATCTGGGGGTTTATCGCTCCCACGCTCTGCGGTCATTGTGGACGCTGAGCGTCCAGGGAATGTTCCCACGCAGAGCGTGGGAACAATAAGACAAATATAACACTTATATCGTGACAGATCCGAAGCAGAGGTATTGTCCAAAACCGGGACACGGTTTTGGACATGGTTGCCTTTTCATTTGTCACGCGAAACGAGTGACAAATTTATAAAATTATCCTGTCTTCCTTGGCGACCTTTGCCAGCCCTGTAAAATTCACGAAGTGAAGGCGGAGCCATTTAACTGGGGCGCCTTTGCGTGAGAATATGTTTTTGGGTTGCGGGCTTAGCCCGCGTTAGAGTTAATGTTCAGCTGAGGTGACAAAGCCCGCTTAAATTGTTCTTGATTTCGATGGGGACCTGGCATAAGTTTAACACTACAGCGAAAATTATTTATTACCTCCGGGGACTGGTTTCCCCGGGCCTGTTTTTTTCGTAAATCTTTCTCGGAACGAGTCAATGAATATAAGGGTCTGTCTGGCACTTACTTTAGCAGGGTATCTGTTTAGCACTTTTAAGGAAAGCAGGGGACAGGCACTCCGCGGGATACACTGGAGCAGTATTTTGCTCAAAACGCCTCTTTTTTTGGGACAAGCGCCGAACATATACAGTCACGACAACTGCAAAGGAATATCGAGCATATGCTACCACAGGAAATAGAACAAAAAAGCATGCAGATCATTGCCAGGGAGGCTTTGGGGCACGGTTTTAATCCCCAGGAGTGGGCGGTGGTTTCCAGAATGATTCATACCAGTGCGGACTTTGATTACCTGAAGAGTATCCGCATCCATTCCCTGGCCATTGAGTCAGGTATAAAAGCAATTAAACAGGGCAGAAGCGTTATCACGGACACCAACATGGCCCTGGCCGGTCTTCGCAAAAATGACCTGGCCGGGTTTGGTTGCCATACGCTTTGCTTTATCCAGGACCCCAGGGCGGCCCGCATGGCCAGGGAACATGAGACCACCAGGGCTGAAGCTGCCGTGGACCTGGCTCTGGATCATATGCAGGGAAGTATTTACGTGGTGGGCAATGCCCCAACTGCTTTGATGCGCCTGATAAGCCTTATACAGGAGGGGCGGGCCTCCCCGGCTTTGGTGGTGGGATTGCCGGTCGGCTTTGTCAACGCGGCCGAGTCCAAGGCCGAACTGGCAGGGATGAAAGTCCCGCATATCACCAACCATGGCCGAAAGGGAGGCTCCAACGTGGCTGCAGCCGTGGTCAACAGCCTGGTCATCATGGCCGCGTCAAATGAGACTTGAGATTGCCTGCCAGGGTGTTACCCCTTCGAAATAGCCAAGCGTTGCTGCCGGATGACCAATCATGGTTAAAATGAAAAAACGCCGCCTGCGCAGCGGATTCACCACGGGCACAGCTGCTGCGGCCGCTGCTCTGGCTGCGACCGGTCTGCTGCTGCAGGGGACATGCCCCGGGCAGGTCCGGGTGCAGCTGCTTACCGGGGATGATCTGGAAATCCCGGTGCATGCCTGCGGGATAGATTGCAAAGACTTTGCCTGGTGCTCGGTGATCAAGGATGCAGGAGATGACCCGGATGTGACCAACAAAGCCGAGATCGGGGCCAGGGTAAGCAGACTGGAAAACACCGATGAAATATCCATCTGCGCCGGTGAGGGAGTCGGGCACATCACCAAGCCCGGCCTGGAGCTTGCGCCGGGGGAGCCGGCCATCAATCCTGGCCCCAGGCACATGATCC
>PWSL01000050.1 GCA_003563255.1 Desulfonatronospira sp.
AAATGAAAAACCAAAACCCTTTGTGCTTTTTTCCTTTGTGTCCTTTGTGCCTTCGTGGTTCAAACTTTCTTGTTTTTTATGACAGGGTCTTAGGAGTAAGTCACTAACCAAGCATTATTGAGAGCTTGCCGCCAATGTCCCTGGATGTCAACTTGAAGTAGGGAAAAAGTACGCTGCCTGGTGCGGACTCCCCAAAGCGCTCTATAGAGTAAGCCTCTCCCCGGCAGCCAAGGACCTGGTGCCAGGAAGCCCCTACACCCGCCTCCACTGCCAGGCGGAGATGCACATGTGGGGGCAGCACTTTGTCCCTGTATTCCTGGTCTTGAGCCAGAAATATATTTATGCTGGGCATGGAAACCATCCTTATCCTGCGCCCCTTTGTTCCCAGTTCCCTGGCTGCATCCAGGGCCGGTTGCACCTCAGAACCAGAGGCCATGACGATGGCCTCGGGCGGTCCCTCGCAGTCCTGCATGATGTATCCCCCCCGCCTGATATTATCCAGTTGAGTCCGGGTACGTTCCAGGGGCTGCAGCTTGTGCCTGGAAAGCACCAGACATGTAGGCCCGTCTTTTCTATGCAGGGCGGACTGCCAGGCAACTGCAGTCTCTAATGTATCGCATGGTCTCCAGACGCTCATGTTGGGGATGATTCTCAGGGAAGTAATATGTTCAATGGGTTGATGTGTGGGGCCGTCTTCGCCCACTCCTATTGAATCGTGAGTCAGAACATGAATGCAGCGCAGTCCCATCATGGCCGCCATGCGAAGGGAGTTGCGGGAATAGTCGGAAAACACCAGAAAGGTGCCTCCAAAGGGAATGAACCCACCATGCAGGGCCAGTCCGTTCATGATGGCTCCCATGGCGAATTCGCGCACTCCATAATAAATATAATCACCATATTTTGTTTTTTTGGTAACCGGCCTGGCCCCGCTGCGCATGGTCTTGTTGGAGCCTGTAAGGTCCGCTGATCCCCCAAGCATCTCCGGAAGCCTGGATGCAAGGGCGTCTATGACCTGGTGGGAGGCCTTGCGTGTGGCCAGGGGACTTTTGTCGTGTTTGAGGCGCTCAATTGTTTCAAAGATGGCCTGGTCCAATCCAGAGGGCAGATCCTTAGACATGCGGCGCTTGAATTCAAGTGCATCTCCAGGGTACTTTGACTGGTATTCCTGGAATTTTGCGTTCCATTCGTTTTCCAGGCGAGCCCCCCGGTCCCGGCAGTCGAATGCTTGATAAATATCCTCCGGGATCTCAAATGGAGGGAGAGTCCATCCCAGGTTGGACCGGACTGCTTCAACTTCACCATCCCCCAGGGGGGCCCCGTGACAGTCCGCGCTGCCGCACAGGTTTGGAGCCCCCTGTCCTATGACTGTCTTGCAGCAGATAAGGCTTGGCTTGTCAGAAATTTTTCCGGCTTCAAGGATAGCGTTTTTGATTTCCTCATGGTCATGTCCGTCCACTCCCGGGATGACATGCCAGCCGTAAGATCTGAACCTGGCGGGAGTATCATCTGTAAACCAGCCCGCAACATGACCGTCGATGGAGATTTCGTTGTCGTCATAAAGGGCAATAAGCTTGCCGAGACCCAGGGTTCCGGCCAGGGAGCAGGCCTCATGAGAGATCCCCTCCATGAGACAGCCGTCCCCCAGAAAAGTATAGGTGAAGTGATTGACTATGTCCAGGTCCCCACGGTTGAACTGCGCCGCCAGGATGGATTCAGCCAGGGCCATGCCCACGGCGTTGGCCAGACCCTGGCCCAGCGGCCCTGTGGTGGTTTCTACTCCAGGTGTGACTCCGTATTCTGGATGCCCAGGGGTTTTGGAGTGCAGCTGACGGAAATTGCGCAGGTCATTAATGCTCAGGCTGTAGCCTGTAAGATGCAGCAAGGAATAGAGCAGCATTGAGGCGTGACCATTGGAAAGAACAAACCGGTCCCGGTCCATCCAGTTGGGGTTGGCCGGGTTGTGAGCGAGGATATCCTGCCACAAGGCAACAGCCATGTCAGCCATGCCCATGGGGGCCCCTGGGTGCCCTGACCGGGCTTTTTGAACTGCGTCTACGCTCAGGACACGGATGGCATTTGCTAAATCCTTGCTGGTGGGCATTTCAGCTCCTTGTTTGATTGGTTTTCTGAGTTGCTCGATGCTCTTTAAAAGACTCCGGGACAAATTTCAATACCGGTTTTCGAGCTTTAAAAACCGGGAGAATGCCGTGATTATCACTACCACTACAGCGACACTTTATTTAAGCTGGAAGGGACTGGCTCTTTTGCCACCGGATAGTCGGTCGTTTTTCGGTTTGATGTCGGCAAAAGTGGCCTGTACCTTGTTTATTATGACAGGGTATCAGGAGTAACTCACTGACGCGGACTACGCCCGCAACCCAAGAATTTATTCTTACGCAAAGGCGCCCCAGTAAAATGGCTCCGCCTTCACTTCGTGAATTATCAGGGCTGGCAAAGGTCGCCAAGGAAGACAGGATAATTTCTTATCGCTCCCACGCTCTGCGTGGGAGCGTATCTGGACCGCTCTGCGGTCATAAAAAAACTTCGAACAGAGACGGGGTTTCAGCGCCTGGTACTGGGACTGTCATTGCAATAAAAATTCAAACACGTTGTTTCATTTTTAAAGAAAGCCAAGAGGTTATGCCCACGGAACACACGGAAGAGCACGGAAGTTTTAAAGCGTTGCGAAGCAACGCATATTCCGTGAAATTCCGTGTATTCCGTGGGCA
>PWSL01000328.1 GCA_003563255.1 Desulfonatronospira sp.
CTCATGGGGGACCTGTCCATGATCAGTCCGCAGCAGCTGCCGGTGCTGCTGATGGTGCTGCCTGGCATGGCGGTGATCTTTGTGCTGGCCCGGCCCATGAACCTCCTGCTCATGGGCCGGGATACGGCCGCTTCCATGGGGGTCAATGTCCGCCTGGTCACCCTGGCCCTTCTGGTCTTTACCTCGCTCATGGTCAGCGTGGCAGTAAGCCAGTCCGGGCTTATAGGATTTGTAGGCCTGGCTGTGCCGCATATATTCCGGCTCATCCTGGGACCGGACCATCGCCTGCTCATACCGGCCTGCCTGCTGGGCGGGGCTTCCTATCTCATCCTCTGCGATCTTCTGGCCCGCACCCTGCCCCCTGAAGGAGAGATGCCCGTGGGCGTGGTCACTGCCCTCATCGGTGCTCCCCTGTTTATCTATCTCCTGTGGAGGTCCAGGAGATGAACGCGGTGAAAATTTCAGGAGTCAGTTTCAGCCGGGCCGGACAGCATATCCTGCAGGATATCAGCATGGAAGCCGGGGAAGGAGAATTCCTGGCCATAATCGGACCCAACGGCGCAGGCAAGACCACCCTGCTGCGCCTGGCTGCCGGCCTGGAGCAACCGGACAGTGGATGCGTGGAAATGCTGGGCAGGGCCGTATCATCTTATACGCGCAGGGAGTTTGCGGCCCAAGTGGCCCTGGTGCCCCAGGAAGTGCCCTTAGAGATGCCCTTCAAGGTGGCCGAGACCGTGCTTCTGGGGAGATCGCCGCATCTTGGACTGTGGGAGATGGAAGGGGAAAAGGACCGCCAGTTGGCCTTGCAGGCCATGCAGAACATGGGGGTGGAGCATCTGGCCGGGCGGCGTCTGGATCAGCTGAGCGGGGGGGAACGCCAGAGGGTGTTCATTGCCCGGGCCATCTGCCAGCAGCCCCGGGTGCTTTTGCTGGACGAGCCCACCGCTTCCCTGGATCCGGCGCACCAGGTGAGCATAATGGATCTGCTGGAAGGATTGTGCCGGGAGCAGGGCGTGAGCGTGATCATGGTTTCCCATGAGCTGAACCTGGCGGCCATGTATGCAAACCGGATGCTTCTTTTAAGCAGGGGCAGGACCGCCGGGACGGGTGCGCCCCATGAGGTGCTCACCCGGGAACTCTTAGAAAAGAGCTACGGCTGCCGGATCATGGTGGATGAAAATCCCCTGGGCAAAGTTCCCCGGATGATGCCCGTGCCTGAAAAATACGGAAAGTAATAATCGTGTTTCACTGCAAGCATGGGATGTCCCTGGGATATGCACAGGCCTCTTTTTTGGGATGCATCACTGTTAAGCGTCTCAGCATGGTCATCTGGCATCTGTTTTCTGCCTGGCGTCCTGCTACGCTTCTTAACATGGTTCGCGTGTAACCATTCAGGGGGTCCTTGATGGTGATAATTGGCCCCCTGAATGGTTGCCTTCGCGTACCAGGACTGATTCCTCCAAGTGACCCCTGAAAAATTCACTCCCAAATGCTCTCGGCAAAACAACAAACCAACCTCAGGCATGATACTGAAAATTAAATTCAAAATAATTATTGACAAGTGCCCGGGACTTCATTAAACGACTTCTTATACCGTTAAGGCGGAGCTATCCGGGGAAGTACATTTTCGGGCCGGCTTAATTTGAACATCCTTTTTTAATGTCGGCTGTACAGTAGAACAGTTCAATTAACTGCCTGTTTCCCTGACCCGGTTATTTTTTGTTAACTTTCCCGTACTGTTATTTTTAATCAGCTTATTGTCTTATTGATAATAATTTTTATTTTCGACATCATTATATCTGAGCATTACCATTAAAGCAGTGGACAACAATAAAAAGTACGTGATGCTGGCCCTGAAAATCAATTACAAAAGGAGGGAAGCCATGACCCTGAAATCAAGCATAAGCAGCCTGGACAAACAAACCCAGAGAGTGCTGCAACAAAAAATTGATCATCTGAACGGCAAAAACCCGGTTAGCTTTGATGAATACTTAAGATGCGTCAGCATCATCAGGAAAAGTTTCCTGAAAAAGAAATGCGCTGAATCCGACAAATACTGAAAGGGGGACATCATGACCGCAGCAGTTATCGGAGGAATGGACAGGCTGCAGCCTCATTACCAGAAGACAGCCAGGAAGGCCGGGTACAAAATCAAGATGTTTACCGGGACGGAAAACACTATCAGTGAGCGGCTTGGCAGCATAGACCTGATGATAATATTCACCAACAAGGTCTCACACAGTGCCCGCAAAAACGCTTTTGAAGCGGCCAGGTCCGAAAATATTCCGGTGATAATGTGCCACTCCTGCGGGGTGTCCACCCTGCGTGAATGCCTGAAAAATCCCAGACCGGACTGCCCCATGAAGGGATGTGCCTGCAAAAAGTGAAAGTTAACAGCTAAGGCGGGCTTTGCCCGCAACCCAATAAAGAAAAGAGCTTTTTTGACCCCGGTGAAATGGAAGAAATTTCACGGGGCAGGCAGGATTAACCCCAGTTAAACACCCCAACGGGGACCCCGGTTTAACGGGGCAGGCCCAGTTAAACCCTGTTTCGCAGGAAATCCTTCGGATTTGTTTAACCGGGCAGGCAGGATTAAGAGATTGATGAAGAGAAAATCATTTTTGTCCTGGCTCCCAGTTTAATGCCCTTCGGGCTTGCTCTGCGAGCAATTAAATCACGCCACAGGCGTGACAGGCGGAAGCCAGGCCAAA
>PWSL01000238.1 GCA_003563255.1 Desulfonatronospira sp.
GACCATGTGCATACCAGGTTCTTCATTCCTGGTATGCACATAAAAAACCTCTCTTATCTGTGTACATCTGTGTGATCTGTGGGCCAAAAACTCTTTTCTTATCTGGGTTGCGGGCAAAGCCCGCGTTAGTTATTTTTCGCTTCTTTCAGCTGAAACCTGATTGAATGGTCATTTTTTTCCGGCATATTTGCGGAAGCAGCAAGAATCCTGGAGAGAAGGGAAGGGCATGAAGCCTAAAGTCTATCATCAGGGCATTGCCCCGGATTCCGGGAGGAAACGATGGAAAATCACGGTCCCCAAGAGGTGTCCCAAATGCAATGTCCTGGTCAAGACACGGGAATTCGCCTGTCCTGTGTGCAGTCATCGCTTGCGATGTACCAAGAAGGCCTCGGATCAGAGAATAATGTTTCTCGGATCTTTCCTTTCCTTATTATGTCTTGTTTTTGCCGTGCTGTTCATGATGGTACTGCACTGGTTGACTAAGGCGAAGTAGGCCGGCAGGACCTGGTAAATTTCTCAGCGGTCTTGGTGCTGCGCACCATTTCCAGGTCTGGACTGAAGAGCAGACATGGACATGTCTTTATATCTGTCTTGGATACAGCGAAAAAGCAGGGAAAGGCATCCCGGGCTTGGCCATGGGTGCAGGGCGCAAGGTTCTTTTTCCCCCTGCGCCTTTGCACCGAATAATAATGCAGTGAATGGTTATTTCGTGTGATCTGGGCCTGGCCTTGACTTGAGATATGGAAAATCTTCCACGTCGGTGTAAGTATAGGCGCTAAGGTTTCTTCCACTTTGTCTGAAGGATTCCTTGACCTCCTGGACCAGGGGGAGACTGTGCATATGCACCAGCCCCAGGCCGAAGAATGCCGTAATTATAGCAACCCCCAGGATCCTGATCAGCTTTTTTTTCCTCCCGGCCGGGCCGGAGGCTCCGGCCGGGTTGGTTGTTTGTTGCAGGAGTTTGTCTTTTTTCACTCCAGTTCACCTCTGTTTTCCTTAGTAGCGGATTTCCATGAGGTGTTCAGTGATGCCCGGGAAGACCAGCATGAACATGATCCAGGCAATGATGAGGGTCAGGATGACGTTGAAACCCTGGGTGAAGATGTAATGGATTACGATCTTTCCGCCGGCAAAGTACTGGGCCAGTTCGCGAAAGTTGGAGGCCAGTCCGATGCTGGTAAAGGCCAGGGCAAAAAACCATACTCTCAAGGGGTTGGCAAAGCCGCGCAAAGCGCCCTCGTCGATTATGACGTCTCCCATGTGCCTTCCCATGGCTTCGTAGATAATGGTGAAAGCAATGGAAGCCACGGCAAAGCCGATGATGAACTTGGGAAAACGGGTCCAGATTTCGTGTATGGCTTTGGAGAAGCTGAGCACTTCAGTGCTGCCTTCCCGCTCCACCTTGATGGTCCAGTATGCGGCTATGCCGAAGCCCAGGACACCGATCAAGACATTCTGGATCATCTTCAGGGTAGCTGCCGTGTACATGGCCCCGGGACCAAGAAGCTCGCCTGCGGCCACTACTGCTCCGGTGGAATCCACTGTTCCTCCGATCCATGCCCCTCCAAGTACGGGGTTCATGCCTACAGCAAGGACAAAGGCCGGCATGAGAAACATGAATATGGCGGTGAATACCAGGGACATGCCCACGGCGATGGTCAATTCTTCGCCCTTGGCCTTGGAAGCTGCAGCGGCGGCAATGGCTGCTGATACACCGCACACGCTGGCTGCAGCACAAATGCACATATTGAGCGGCTTGGAAGGAACCTTGATGTATTTGTTGCCCACCCAGTATCCGATGATCAATACCGACGGGGTGACCACCCAGGCCACTACAATTCCCGGAGCACCGATCATGAGAATAAGCCCGAACAGGATGCTTCCTCCCAAGAGGACCAGACCGGTCTTGATAAAGTACTCGGTCTGGACTGCCGGTTTGATAAATCTGGGCACGCCCATGGTGTTGCTTATGAGCAGTCCGATTAGAATGCACCACAGGGGATAACCAAGCCCGTATTCCCTGGCTATGGAATGGCTGCCGATCATGAATCCCACGGTGGCGATAATAAAAACCACCGGCCAGCCGACCAGGAAGGCTCCTGCGCTGCGGCCCATGATGCTGGTGCCGGCGGCCATAAGAAGTCCGACTGCGATCAATAATGCCAGCAGGGTGGGAAACAGGTTGAAGGCCTGGGTCGTGGCTGCTGACCTGGCCCTGCTTTCAGCGCTCCTGGCGCTGACCCACTCAGCTATGGCCTCTTCAGCTTCCCGGTTCAGGGCCCTGTCCTCAAAATCGGCCTCCGCGGCCCTGGCCTGGACTATCTCAGCTTCGGCCCTGGCTTCTTTTGTTTTTTCCTGGGCCTCCTCATATCTTGGCTGGGCTTCCTCCCTCATCCGGGCGGCTTCTTCTTCGCTGCGGTAAAAAGAGTCTATGGGATTGCTCTCCCAGCCGGCCGGACGTCTGAAATACGGCTGCAGGGAGGACAGTACGCCGTGTCCTCTGGCCCGCAGACCTTCCAGTTTGTTCTGGGCCTCAACTTTCTCAATGGTCCTGAATGGGGCCCGCTCCTGTTCCTGGGCAATGATCGCCCGATTGGTCTCAATGATCTCTCTCATCTCGGGAGGCTTGCTGAATCCCCAGGCCAGGATCAGGCCCAGGAGAAGCAAAAAACCCCCGATCCAGCAGACCATCCAGTCTTCCTTTTTCC
>PWSL01000167.1 GCA_003563255.1 Desulfonatronospira sp.
ACAAGGTGCGCTACTTCATTGCCGGAGAAAAGACCTGGGCCATGAATAATACCCTGGGGCTGTGCAACTTTGTTGTGGCTCCTTTGTTTTCCATGACCTATGACAAACTGTGCCAGGCCGTAGAGGCCATCACCGGCTGGTCCACCAGCCTGCATGAACTGATGCTTGTGGCCGAGCGCTCCATAGTCCTGGCCCGGATGTTTAATATCCGCCAGGGGATGGACAGCAAGGACGATAAGCTCTTCCGGCGGATGTTCGAACCCTTGCCCGACGGCGTGCTCAAGGGTGAGGCCATTGCTCCGGATTCCTTTCAACAGGCCGTAGACCTGTACTACGCCATGATGGGCTGGGATGAAAACGGTGTGCCCGGCAAGGGAACGTTGTATAGATTGAGTTTGGATTGGCTGGTGTGGGAGGGAAATTAAGGAGGCAGGTGGCTGAGCGTATGAGCAAGGAGGCGCGAGGCAAAATGATGTCGCCCTCTCGGAGGGAATGATGGAAAAGGTAAACCAGGAAAAAATCGTCGGCATCATCGGCGGTATGGGGCCAGAAGCCACCGTAGACCTGATGTCCCGTGTGATCCGTTTGACCCCGGCTTTGGACGATGCTGATCATATCCGCTGTATTGTGGACAACAATCCCAAAGTGCCCTCACGGATCAAGGCGCTTATCGAAGGCATTGGGGAGAGCCCGGTAACTGAATTGCAGGACATGGCCGGACGTTTGGAAGCCTGGGGCGCTGACTTTCTGGCCATGCCCTGCAATACCTCGCATTACTACTTTCAGGATATCCAGGATGCCGTGTCCATCCCGATGCTCAACCTGATTGAGATCACAGTACAGGAAGTCCTGAAACAACAGCCTGGGATCGCCACGGTGGGCATTCTGGGTTCCACTGCATTGCTCCTCACCGGCCTGTACCACCAGGCTTTCTCAGCGTCCGGGGTAACCGTGATCTATCCGGAAACGGTCTGCCAGGACAGGCTCATGGCTGTCATCAAAGATATCAAAAAAGGCGCTGTGGACCAGGCTGCTCCTGTGTTTGAAGCGGCTGTATACAGCCTGAAGACTCAAGGTGCGCAGGCTGTAGTCGTCGCGTGTACGGAATTGAGTCTTATACCTTGTACCTGGCTTCCACCTATGCCCCTGCCCTTGCCGCAGTATGACTCTTCGGATATACTAGCTCGCTCCATTATTCGCATCTGCAAAGGGCGGAACTGAAAAAGCACTGGTCTTCCCATAACATTACAGCGACACTCTGTGTTAATTTTTGCCTCGGCCACCGGGGACAGGCACTTTTGCCGAACTCAAACAGTAAAACAGCCGGACTATCCGGCGGCAAAAGAGCCAGTCCCCTTCGAGTTCAAATTAAGTGTCGCTGTAGTGATAATATCATTACCGCAAAATTTTTGTATAACATCCAAGTAACCATTCAGAGGGCCTATACCGGCCGCAATCACCACCGTGCCCCCCTGAATGGTTACCTCAAGTCTATTTGTAAAGCTTTTTCAGGCTGTCCGGTGAGACGCCGAAGTGGTACAGAACTCGAATAAACCAGTTTCGCAGGGTACAGCGAAACACGCCTTCCTTATTCCAGCGTCTGGAAGAAGTCAGGACCTTCTGGGGCAGAATCCGGACCTTGTCTTTTCTTTTCCTGATACGTGTCATGAGTTCCAGGTCTTCCATCAGGGGGATCTCCATGAACCCCCCGATACAGAAAAAATAATCCCTGCTCATGAATATCGCCTGGTCTCCGTAAGGCACCCGGGTCCACCAGGTGCGCAAATTGGCCGCCATGGCCACCAGTTTCAAAGAAGTCCTGCCGGAGTCTATCCCCAGGGAAAAAGCCCCGGCGGATATGTTTGTTTCTTCGAGGGCCTTAATAATAAGTTCCGGGGCCTTGGCAGGCAAAATCGTATCCGCGTGTACAAAAACCAGTATACGGCCGGCGGCTGCCCCGGCCCCGGCGTTCATCTGGGCACCCCGGCCTGGTTTTGAGTGTACGGTCCGGATACCCGGCACCTGAATGGCCTTGATGCTTTCGGCATGAAAAGAGCCGTCGACTACAATTATCTCATGCCCGGGAGACAAAAATATTGCTTTCAGAAAGCCCAGATAACGGTTTATGGTTTCCTGCTCTCTGAAAACCGGGATTATTACTGATATTGCTCCGTCTTTTTGCAAAGGCTTCCGACACTGCCGTGACACTTATAAGCCGGTGTCGATGGTCTGCGCATCTGTAACCATCCAGGAATGCACAAACCAGCCTGGGGACAGTCCCCGGGCCGGTTCCGGCACCCCCTGAATGCTTATCAAAGTACATAGCGGGGTACAGTCCCCAGTCACGCCAAGGGCGTGAATTCCGATAATCATCACCCAGTGCCCCCTGAATGTTTACGGGATAGGTATCCTGGAAACCCAGGTACGTATAAGGAGTCGTCCCTGGGAACAACCAGCTCCGGCTCGACACACACTGAAAACAATCATATCTTTCTTCTTTTTTTGAGCCAGGCCAGAAGCCTGGGTTCCTGTCCCTGGTCCTTGGGCTCGTAAAACCTGCGGTCTGCAAGTTCCTGAGGGAGATAATCCTGATCTATCCATGCTCCGGGATATTTGTGAGGATATTTGTAGCCCTGCCCGTATCCCCATTCCTTCTGCAGGCTTGTGGAAGCATTTCTCAGGTGCAGGGGCACTGGCCTGGGCCCATTATAGCGGATTTCTTTCTGTGCGGACAGGTAGGCGGCGTAAGTGGAATTGGATTTGGGAGCCAGGGCCAGGTAAACTACGGCTTCAGCCAGGGGGATAAAGCCTTCGGGCATGCCGACAAACTCTACTGCATGCTGGCAGGAGACCGCCAGGGGCAGGGCCATGGGGTCACCGAGGCCCACATCTTCAGAGGCTGAAAGTATCAGCCTGCGGCAAACAAACCTGGGGTCCTCACCGGCTTCAAGCAGGCAGGCCAGGTAGTACAGGGCCGCATCGGGGTCGCTGCCCCGGATGGACTTGATCATGGCCGAGGCCAGTTCATAGTGCATGTCACCGTCGCGGTCCCCCTTTATGACAGCTTCCGGAAGAAAGCCTTTGAGCTTATCCGGCTCCAGGTCCTGGTCTTCCAGTTCCCGCACATATTCCAGCAGATTCAGAAAAGTCCTGGCGTCACCCCCGGAAAGAGAAGCCAGAAGATCCATGCTCTTATCAGGCACCAGCCTGTCCAGTTCTTTTGCTGCCCGCTCCCCTAAGAGCTTTAACTCCGACATGCTGAGGGACCTCAGGCGCAAAACATTCATCCTGGAAAGCAGTTGGCGGGTAACGCTGAAGGAAGGGTTTTCAGTGGTGGTGGCCAGCAGAATTATATCACCGGTTTCAAGAAGGGGCAGGAAAAAATCCTGTTGAGCCTTTGAAAACCGGTGCAATTCATCCAGGATCAGTATTTCAAGGCCATCCAGCTTTTTGCGCAACTCAGCCAGACCTGTCTCCGGAGCGCTTAGTCTAAGGTACGCCTTGCCCTGGTATTGAGCAACTATCAGGGCCAGGGTGGACTTGCCGCATCCCGGAGGGCCGAAAAACAGAGTGCTTTGCAGCCTCTGGCTTTGCCCCATAGCCCTGAGCCTGGTCCTTAGATGACTTTGCCCCACAAACTCCTCAAAACTCTGGGGCCGGATCTTTTCTGCCAGGGGTTTTTGCATCTGTTTTGTATTCAGGCTTTTTCAGCTTCCTTGATGGCCCGGGTCAGCTTGGCCTGGTCGTCCTTGAAGAGCTTGTAGTTCAGGGAGTCTTCCAGGGCCTGACGGCTGGCCTCAATTATATTGTAGGACACACCTACATTGACCCAGTGGGAATACTGATCCGCCGACTCAATCAGCACCCTGACCCGGGATGCCGTGCCGGAATAGGCTCCGGAGTTGTTTATGGCAAACACCCGGACCTTGAAATCCACCAGGTGCATCTCCGACAGCGAGGGATAAAACTTTTCCAGGGCTTTTCGAAGGGCGTTATCCAGGGCGTTGACCGGGCCTTTGCCTGTGGCGGCGGTATGTTCCTGCATGCCGCCTACCCTGACCATGACTGTGGCCTCGGAAAACGGCTGTTCATTCTTATCGCTTTTGGTCTCCAGCACCCGGTACGAATCCAGAGTAAAATACTTGCGGGCCCGTCCCAGGGTACGGTTCAAGAGCAGCTCAAAGGAGGCCTCGGCCGCAGCATACTCGTAGCCCTGGCTCTCCAGGTCCTTGAGCTTGGAGAGAAGATCCAGGACAAAAGGATCGTCTTTATCCAGCTGAAAACCGTACTGCTTGGCCTTGAAAAGAATGTTGCTCTGCCCGGCCAGGTCTGAAAGCAAAATACGCTGCTTGTTGCCTACCAGTTCCGGGACTATATGCTCATAGGTCCTGGCATTTTTTCGTACAGCACTTACATGCACCCCGCCCTTGTGAGCGAAAGCGGACTTGCCCACAAAAGGCTGGCGGTGAAAGGCCCCTATGTTGGCCACCTCTGCCACAAAATGCGAAGTACCGGTCAGTAGGCTCAGATTGTTTTCAGGCAGACAGGTATGCCCCATCTTCAGTTCCAGGCTGGGTATGATGGAGCACAGATTGGCATTGCCGCATCTTTCGCCGTATCCGTTTACAGTACCCTGTACCTGGACCACACCCAGATCCACCGCCAGCAGTGAATTGGCCACCGCAGTTTCAGAATCGTTATGGGCATGGATTCCCAGCCTGGCATCCGGCAGGCTGCTTTGCACTTCCTGGATTATCCGGCAAAGCTCCATTGGGGTGGTGCCCCCGTTGGTGTCGCACAGAACCAGGACGTCCGCTCCCCCTTCCATGGCCCTGCCCAGGCAGGCCAGGGCAAAGTCCTTGTTGGCCTTGAAGCCGTCAAAGAAGTGCTCCGCATCAAAAAAAAGCTCCTGAACACCTGGCCTCAGAAAGGCCACAGAGTTATAGATCAGCTCCAGGTTGCGCTCCTGGGTGGTACGCAGGGCATCTTTTACATGCACATCCCAGGTCTTTCCGAAAATCGTGATGGCTTTGGTCCCGGCCTTGACCAGGGCGTCCAGGTTGGGATCGTTTTCAGGGTTTTTTTTGGTGGAGTGGGTGCTTCCAAAGGCCACCACCCTGGAATAATTCAGGGCATAGTTCTTAATTTCCTGGAAAAAGCGTTGGTCAGTAGGATTGGAACCGGGCCAGCCCCCTTCAATATAATCTATCCCCAGTGTGTCCAGCTTGCGGGCAATGCGGACCTTGTCCTCGGTTGAAAGATGTACGTCCTCTGCCTGGGTACCGTCTCTAAGAGTGGTATCGTATATCTGTATCTTTGCCATGATATTACTCCGATCATTCATTCCTGCACTGGGCCTTATCCTCAGAAGAAACATCCTGCATTTCCCCCAGGCCGAAAGCCTCATGCAGTGTGCGCACTGCCAGTTCTGTGTACTTCTCCTCTATGAGGCATGAAATCTTTATCTCAGAAGTGCTGATTATCATAATATTTATGTTTTCTTTTTTCAGGGCGGAAAAGGCAATAGCAGCCACTCCGGAATGATTGCGCATGCCCACGCCGATAACAGAAACCTTGGCCACGTTGGTATCGCTCAATATTTCCCTGGCACCGATCTTATCCTTGATTTTCTTGAGAATATTCAGGGTATCTTCACTGCTGCCCTTTGGGACGGTAAAGGTCATGTCCGTGCGTCCGCTTTCCCGGCTGGGATTTTGAACTATCATGTCCACAACTATATTGGCCCTGGATATAGGCTCAAAAATTGCGGCCGCGCTTCCCGGGATATCCTCAACATCCACCAGGGTTATCCTGGCCTGGTCCTTGTCATAGGCTACTCCGGAGACCATTGCAGCTTCCATGCTTTTATCCTCCTGTACGACTAAAGTTCCCGGATCATTGGTAAACGTTGATCTCACATGCACCGGGACATTATATTTTTTGGCAAACTCCACGGAACGGATCTGCAGCACTTTGGCTCCCATACTGGCCATTTCCAGCATCTCGTCATAGGCGATCTTCTTAATCTTCCTGGCCTGGGAGCAGATCTTGGGGTCTGTGGTGTATACTCCGTCCACGTCAGTATAGATTTCACACATTTCGGCATCCAGGGCCGCAGCCAGGGCCACAGCTGAAGTGTCTGAACCTCCACGGCCCAGGGTGGTTATGCGCCTTTCACAGTCGCACCCCTGAAACCCGGCCACCGCCAGCACGTCATAGTTTTTCAGGATATCAAAGATATACTCATGCTCAATATCCAGGATCCTGGCCTTGCCGAAACTGCGATCCGTCTGGATGGGAATCTGAAATCCCAGAAATGACCTGGCCTTGACCCCGCAATCCTTGAGAAGCATGGAAAAAAGAGCAACAGAGGTCTGCTCCCCTGTGGATACAATAACGTCCATCTCTGAGGGATCCGGGCGCTTGGACCATTTATTGGCCAGGTTTATTAAACGATCGGTTTCCCCGGACATAGCCGACAAGACCACTACAACTTTGAAGCCCTTGTCCAGGGCCTTGAGCACCCGCTCTCTGACTTTGAGCATACACTCCACGTCAGCAACAGAGGTGCCGCCGTATTTCTGTACTATCACCCGCATATGCATCTGCTCCTGTATCTGTTCAGCGCTTTTTGGGAAAGCAGTGGGCGGTTATCATCCGGATTGAGGCTTCCCCGTAGAATGCAATCTGCGCTTTTCTTGAATCATTGTCCAGCTCAATGGATATTTCCACCCTGTCCTCAGGCAGGTGACAGGACTGAAGGTACTCGCTCCATTCCACAAGCACCAGACGGTCCTGACCCGTGAGCATCTCAACTACATCCTCATCCGGATCCGCTCCCTGCAGCCTGTAAAGGTCCACATGCACCGTTTCAGGACGTGTAGGATAAATATTCACCAGATTAAAACTGGGGCTGCTGACCTCAGCTTCTTCCCCGCCAGGCAGTGCGGAAACAATCCCCCGGATCATGGTGGTTTTGCCGGCTCCCAGTTCCCCCCGGAAAAACACCGCTGGAAAAAAATCCCGCCTGATAAAACAAAGGCCTGTTTCTCTGCCCAATTGCAGCGTAGAATTATGATCAGGCAAAAATATTGTTATTGAAGACAGCACGTTGGTACCGAAAGATTTAACACGGGCAATGCCCGCAACCCAATAAAGAAAAGAGCTTTTGTGACAGGGTTTCAGGAGTAAGTCTAATCCGAGCCTTGATCGCTGACCAGGGTCTTCAAGACATCGGCCTTGCCCACAACCCCCACGAGTTTACCGTTTTGAGCCACAGGCAGTGTATGGTACTTTTTGTCCACCATGATCTGGGCAAGTTCTTCCAGGGGGGTGTCGATTTCCACAGACAGAGGTTCCGGGGTCATCGCATCTTCCACCCTGATTGCGGCGATCTTTTTGATCTCCCTGTCTAGCTTCGCGGTGGAACTAAGAGGCACAATGCTGTCCAGAATGGTGAACATAGAGGGCAGAGGGATTTTTTTCTGCATGGCCACCAGATCGCTCTGGCAGATAATGCCCACGAGATTGTCTTCGTCATCCACTACGGGTATACCGTTGATTTTCTTCTCCAGTAAAAGATGGATAGCCTCGGCGATTTCAGTATCGGGTCGAACCCTGAGGGGATCCTTGGTCATCAAATCCTGTGCTGTGATCATGTCTAGTCCCTGGTTGTATGAGTCTTGGAACAAAAAAAGAAAACCTTGTCTTCACGCTTCCTGCCTTTGCAACCAGCCAGCACCTGCGGCAGTATATCGGCAATCTCCCTGGCCAGATTCCCCCTGTATGGATAAGTGTTCTCAAGCTCCTTTCCAGCTAGGCCATGCCAGTAGACACCCACACTGGCAGCATCCTGTGTGCTCAGATTCTGAGCCATGAGGCTGCCGATAATACCGGCCAGAACATCCCCGGACCCCCCCACGGCCAGATTGGGGGTTGCAAAAGGTGAAACGTAAAAATGCCGGTCAGATCCGGCAATAAGGGTAGCCGCCCCTTTTAGAACCAGGTTGATCTTGTACCTGAAAGAAAATTCCTGCACGTAGCGGGTCCTTTCCTGGTTGATTTGATCTGCAGTAACCCCGAAAAACCTGGCCATTTCTCCTGGATGCGGTGTCAGCAACACTTCCCTGAACTGGGAAATCTTCTCCAGATAAGACTGCTCAAGAGAAAGAAAATACAGGGCATCAGCATCAAAAAGGGTCCTGGGATGCAATATGTCCAGGTAAGCACTCAGAAATTCCATGGTTGAGCTGTCCCGCCCTATCCCAGGCCCCGCAACAACCGCATCAAAGCGGGACAGGTGCTCCTGCAGGGCAACAATCATATCACGATGCCAATGCATGCCTTCACCCAGGGGAAGAGTCATAATCTCTGGCCAGCCCCCTTTGATCCGGCCTGCCAGTTCGGCCGGGCAGGCCAGAGTGACCAGGCCGGCACCAGAGCGCAAGGCACCCAGACAGGTAAGCACGGCTGCTCCTGAAAGGGCCTGGGACCCCCCCAGGACAAGGACATGTCCTCCCTCGCCCTTGTGCATGGTTCTTCTGGGAACCGTCAGCCTGTCCAGGATATTTACATCCAGGAGATAATTCTTCGGCGGGCTGTCACTCTTAATTTTCCGGGGAATGCCGATCTTTTTGATGCTCAGGCACCCCACATGATCCCTGGCTTCCGGCTGCAAAAGCCCCAGTTTGGCTTCTTCAAAGGCCACGGTGTCATCCGCCCTGACCGCCACCGGACTGGGTTCGCCGGTAACACCGTCAATGCCCGAAGGAATGTCTAAAGAGATTACATAAGACCTGGCCCCCACATTATTGATGGCTTTGATCCACTGCACATAGTCCTGGCGGAGCTCCCCGGTGAAACCTGTCCCCAGAAGACCGTCCACAATGATATCCACGTCTTTGATGAAGTCCAGATTGTACTCGGAAAGGTGGAAATTGGGAATATCCAGTTTCAGCATTAATGAAAGATGATAGCCTGCAGCACCATCATACTCTTTGAGAAGTTTGGAATGCAGAGTCATCACCTTTACATCGCTGTTCCAGAGATGTCTGGCCAGGGCGAAAGCATCTCCGCCATTGTTGCCTGAACCTGCAAACACCAGGGCTGAACAACCGGACAGATTCTTTAACCTGCATTTAATAAGACCAAAGGCTTCACGACTGGCGTTTTCCATGAGGATTTCCGGCTTCAGGCCGTATTCGACTATGCTTTTATTGTCCCAGGCAGCCATTTCTTCCGGTGTGGGCAGAGGTAAATACATAAGGTCTGTCTCCTTATCATTACAGCGAAACATTTCAGAATCCACCGGCTGGTTAAACCGGTGTCAGGCATAGTGACTTATCCCTACAACGACACTTAGAAAATGGGTTACTTGTTAAATGAGGGACAGGCAGCTCCGGCACCCACTTGAATGTGATTTTGTGCCATTGAGGCCTGATTTGCAGCTTCAAGTGGGTCCCGGAAGAGCCAGTCCCCTTGAGGCACAAATCAGTGTCGTTCTAGTGGTAGTAGTGATTATAATCCAATCAAGGCGAAAAACTGCGAATTATCTCATTCATTTGTGCCACGGCCTCTTTTATGCCAACCATGACGGCTCTGGAAATAATACTGTGGCCTATGGAAAATTCGCAAATACTCTTGACTCCGGAAAAAGCCAGAATATTCTGATAGTTGAGACCGTGACCCAGGTTCACCCTGAGTCCAAGGGATCCTGCTTGTTTGATGCCGGAAATGATCTTCTCCAGTTCCGCCTGTCTGGCCGGATGATCCCGGGCGTCAGCGTAATGTCCTGTATGTATCTCAATATAATCAGCCCCTGCCGAGGCTGCTGCCTGTATCTGCTCCGGCTCGGCATCTATGAACAGACTGGTATATATGTTTCTTGCCTTAAAGGGCGCCAGATAGCTTCTTAAAAAGTCTTCACGTCCCATGCATTGCAGTCCGCCCTCAGTAGTCAGTTCCTCCCGCTTTTCCGGTACCAGGCATATCATATGCGGCTGGACTTCAAGTGCAATCCTATGCATTTCATCTGTAGCGGCCATCTCCAGGTGCAGATTAGCCGTCAGGGTGGCTTTGAGAAGACTCAAGTCCCTGTCCTGAATATGCCTGCGATCCTCCCGCAGATGCACGATTATACCCTGGGCCCCGCCCATTTCAGCCAGGTGTGCGGCGGTGATGGGTTCGGGTTCACTGCCCATCCTGGCCTGTCTCAGGGTGGCTACATGATCAACGTTTACAACCAGTACCGGCATTTCTATCTCCTGTCGCAGAACTCTCGTTGTAACCATTCAGGGGGGCGCCGGATACCGGCTGTCACCATGTAATCCCCCCCTGTATCTGTTTAGCGCTTTTAAGGAAAGCAGGGGACAGGCACTCCGGGACCCACTTGAGCATCATTTTGTGCTCAAAATGACTCGATTTCTGGGACAAGTGGGTCCCGGAAGAGCCAGTCC
>PWSL01000521.1 GCA_003563255.1 Desulfonatronospira sp.
AAAGGGCTACCTCCAACATCTGCTCTAACGAGGCCCTATGCGCTCTGGCAGCATTGGTCTACGTAAGTGCTCTGGGCAAGGAGGGCATGCGTAGAGTAGCCGAGCTTTGCCTTGAGAAGGCCCACTATGCGGCCGATCAGATAGCTGCACTTACCGGGTATGAGCTGCCTTTCAGCATCCCTTTTTTCAAAGAGTTCGTGGTTAAGTGCCCCGAGGATCCGGCAGCCATCAACCAGCGTCTGCTGGAGGGCGGAATCCTGGGCGGACTGGACCTGGGTAAGTTCTACCCGGAGATGAAAGGACACATGCTCGTCGCCGTCACTGAGAAGCGGACCAAAGAAGAAATAGACCAGCTAGTGGCAGAACTGGAGGGATCGTCATGAAGATAGTCGAGCCTCTCATATTCGAGTACTCAAAGCCCGGAAGGCGCGCCCATGACCTGCCGGAGCTGGACGTCCCTCGTAAAGGGACGGAGAACCTCTTGGGTTCGGAATGGCTTCGGGATAAGCCAGCCGAGCTACCAGAGGTTGCCAAGGTAGACCTGGTCCGGCACTTTGTGAAGCTGTCACAGATGAACCATGGGGTTGATGTGGGGTTTTATCCCCTGGGTTCATGCACCATGAAATACAATCCCAAGATCAACGAGAATGTCTCGCGGCTGAGTGGGTTTAGTGACCTTCATCCCTACCAGCCGGAAGAAACCGTCCAAGGAGCTCTCGAGCTGATGTACAGGCTGGAGCAGTACCTAAAGGAGATCGGCGCCCTGGCACGCGTCAGCATGCAACCCGTAGCAGGAGCCCACGGTGAGTTGACTGGGCTCTTCATCATCCAGGCCTATCACCGCAAAAGGGGTGAGCATAGAACCAAGGTTATAATTCCAGACTCCGCCCACGGCACCAATCCGGCTTCTGCAACCATTGGCGGCTGTAGCGTGGTGGAGGTCAAGTCAGATGAGAGAGGTGGGGTGGATCTAGAGTCATTGGAGTCAGTCCTCGACGATGACGTGTCTTGCCTAATGCTTACCAACCCTAACACCCTAGGTCTGTTCGATGAGAATATGCACCGGGTAGCGGAAATGGTTCACGAAGCCGGTGGTCTAGTCTACTACGACGGCGCCAACGCTAACGCTATCATGGGTGTGGCCCGGCCCGGAGAGACAGGGTTTGACGTAGTTCACTACAATCTCCACAAGACCTTCGCCACGCCACACGGTGGCGGCGGGCCCGGCTCGGGTCCGGTGGGAGTCGTGGAAGAGCTGGTACCCTTCCTGCCGGTGCCCCTGGTGGACTACGATGGAGAGAAGTACTTCCTCAAGTACGATCTCCCCCATTCCATAGGCCGGATGCGTTCCTTTTACGGCAACTTTTTGGTAGCAGTGAAGGCCTACGCCTACATCCGAACCATGGGCGGCGAGGGACTGCTGCAGGTATCAAAGGACGCTGTCCTCAGCGCTAACTATCTGATGAAGAAGCTCAAGGACTACTACGACCTGCCCTTTGACCGGTTCTGCATGCACGAGTTCGTACTGAGCGGAAGCCGGCAGAAACGCCAGAACGACGTGAGGGCGCTGGATATTGCTAAGAGGCTTCTGGACCATGGTATCCACCCGCCGACAATCTACTTTCCGCTGATCGTGGACGAGTGCTTGATGGTGGAACCCACTGAGACCGAGAGCCTGGAGACGCTGGATGAGTTTGTCCGCGTAATGGTAGAGATCGCCCGTGAGGCCGAAAAAGAGCCCGAAGTGCTCAAGGAAGCACCTCACAGGACTCCGGTGGGCCGGCTAGACGAGGCTACTGCAGCTAGGAAACCTAATTTGAGGTGGAAAAGAGAAGATCAAGAGTGATCAGAGTGTGAGTTTGAGACTCACTGGTACCACTGGTAAGCTATAAGTGTACTAAAGGAGACGCGCTCCATAAGAGCGTTCCTTACAAATCTTGAAGGAGGCTAATCTATCCAAACGAGAGAGATCATGAGGCGCGGAGATGCCCTGCAGACTATTCAGCGCGGTGAAACGCTGGCAGACGCCGCCAGGAAAATGGAGGAGCATAGGGTAAGCGCGCTGCCGGTGGTGGATGAAAACCGCCGTGTAGTTGGTATAGTTTCCGAGCGTGATGTGGCTAGGAAGAGCGAGCAGGAGTGCGAGACTGAAAGCCTGAAGACGCTCCAGGCACCCCTAGTATTCCTTTCGCGAGATACAAGCGCCGAGGACCTTAGCAGGTTGGCTCAAGGATTCTCACAGGTCGGACGGACGCGGGTCGAGGAAGTTATGACAAAAGATGTCATTAAGGTAGATGAAGAAGATCCTGTGGAGACGCTCCTTCAGCAGATGGATGAAAGAGAGGTTAACCACATCCCCGTAGTTAGAGGAGAGAACCTGACGGGAATTGTTGCCAGACAAGATATAGTATCCGGCTTAGCCAATCTTTCCAGACAGAAACCGGACCTACTCTAGGTCAGGTAACTGAAGGGATCTAGGGAAGGAGCTGATGGCTGCTGGCCCACCATCCCTCGATTACCAAGTATGGACATTGCTCTTAAGAGTGAGAGGCAGGTGCTAGCTGGATACCCCCCTTCTTAGCTAGTCCGGGGTGCAGTACGTTGGGTGCTGCACCCCTGTTCTCTGCTCTCTACCGTGCTACGTATTGAGACGCACTCGTCCAGTTTTTGACGAACTTCTTCGTAGGTTGATCGCCCAT
>PWSL01000494.1 GCA_003563255.1 Desulfonatronospira sp.
AGAAAGTGAGTGCTGGAGTGATTACCTTTTGGCCTGGCTTCCGCCTGTCACGCCTGTGGCGTGATTTAATTGCTCGCAGAGCAAGCCCGAAGGGCATTAAACTGGGAGCCAGGACAAAAATTGATTTTCTCTTAATCAATCTCTTAATCTATGCCTGCCACGCGTCTTTGGCGTGGTTAATCCTGTCTAAAAAGCTCTTTTCTTTATTGGGTTGCGGGCATAGTCCGCTTTAGCTTTTTTAGCCGGAGGCAAAACAAAATGTTCTGCTGCCTCGAGTTCCCGCAAAGCCTTGATGCACCCACCGTACTGAACCTGCCCACAGGTGTCGTAAAACCCAAAGTGCTCACAGACGGCTAAAATGAATGATTTTCTGGTTGTATGTTCCCCGGTTCCTATCAACCCACAAAGATATTCAAGGTTTGCAGGTTGGGCCAATGTTTGTTTAATTTGATTTTGTCTTTCCATGCGGAGACATTACAGCATTAATCAAACTTTGTGCAGAAAAATTTTTGCGGGTAAAGGGCAGGGCTTGGGCGCGAACCTATCTCCAAAAATACGGCTGCTTGGAAAATTCAACAAGAGGCGTGTGGGCACTGACACCTCTTGCCAGAGAGATGAGGGTGGTAGAACCCAAAGAAGTAATCAAAAAGGTTCGAGATGAGGACAAAAGAAAGTCAAAAAAGAAGCACAGTGATAACCAGGATGATATTATACCAGACTTACAGGACGAGAATGATTCGTTGGGTGCCGGAGACACTTGGCAGGAAGATCTGTACCACCTTTTAACCGAAGAGATAACTCCAGATGCATTCGAACGTCTGACTCAGCGTCTCCTCAGAGAATCAGGGTTTGTGCAGGTAGAGGTCACTGGCAGAACAGGGGATGGAGGAATAGATGGTAAGGGCATAGCCAGGATTCATGGTTTCATGAGCTTTCACGTTATTTTTCAATGTAAAAAAATCCAGGGTTCAATATCGGCTGGTGCTGTCCGAGATTTTCGGGGAGCTATGGTTGGACGTGCAGACAAGGGACTTTTTATCACAACCGGAACCTTTACTCCTGCTGCAGTCAGAGAAGTTACCCGTGACGGCGCACCTCCGATAGATTTAGCTGATGGTAAACAGCTGGCCGAAAAACTAAAAGATTTCCAGTTGGGCATAAAAACCGAGATGATAGAAAGGATTACCCTGGATAAGCAATGGTTTCAAAATCTTTGATATGTGTTGAGACAAGAATGATAGATTTGTAAGTGGTAGGGGTCCGTATTGATACATCAGTGTATTGCTCCTCTGCTCCCTGGCCGCCGTCCGGCACAGTCTGTCGGCTGTGATTCAGTAGTACATCATATTTTCTTTCCTTTGGGTGCTTTCATATAAGAGTACCTTTGAGGGGATGAGTTCTGGTCAGGGTGGCGGTCAGGGGCTTTTGGGTATGCTTGGTACCTTTCGGGCTTTGCAGTGCTGGACGATCCCGGGCCTGCTGGTATGGGGGCAGGTTCCTGCTTGGGTTGTGTCAGTTCATGGGTATGGTTGACTTTTGAGTGGGGACAAAACATTGGATAAAGAAAACATCTTTATCATAGTTTTCGATGGGAGGTGTTCCCTGACTGGACAGTAAGCCTGGCTTACTTCGGCCCATGGTAGGAGCTCTGGTTGAGATATAAAAGTTATATATCATGATTTTTTGAGTGATAGGGTTGTTAGCGACATCTGCTCCTGCACTGAGAATGCTATGCCAAGTACCGCGACTATGCTTACTCCCAGTTGCAAAAGTGCAGTCCAGGAACAGGGAGGGCACAGCCCCCAATAATTGAGCGTTCCATTTTTCATTATTTTTATGGCAAAATTCATTGACTTGATTGAAGGAAGTGCTGTATGAAGGATCAGGAGGCTGGAATTTGCCATGAAAGAAGCAAAAAATACCATGTCTTTGATTGCCCGGGCAGTGCTGCATCACCGCAAGAAAGCCGGGTTGTCCCGGCGGCAATTGTCTGAGCTGTCCGGCGTGACCGAATCCTGCATTTATACTATCGAGAAGGTTTCCGGAGGGTGCCGCCTGGATACCCTTTTGAAGCTGTTTTCCGTCCTGAATATCCGTCTGGCACTTCATGGCCCGTTCATGGATGAAATCCCGGCAGATGAGGAACGTGATGCGTAAGGCCCTGATCCTGATCCATGGAAAGCCCGCGGCCGTGCTGACCGAACAGCCTGATCGCGTCTGGGAAGTGGCCTATCTTCCTGGATACCACGGCGAGCCCGTTTCCCTCAGCTTGCCTGTACGCGACGCGAAACGCCGATACCCTGGCTTTCCGGCATTCCTGGACAATCTCCTGCTGGAAGGGGCAATGCTGGAAGCATTTCTTCAAAAGCACAAGGTTGACCAGGACGACTTTTTCACCCAACTGGTCATGCTCGGGGAGAACCTGGCCGGGGCTCTGACCGTCAGGAAACTACATGCCGGCGATGAGGACTCCCCGTGAAGCTCTGCCCTGTCTCCTATGCACCTTGCGACCGGGGGGATTATTCATCCAGGGGGCTCAGGCTGCTTTCGTCAAAACTTGATCACCTGCAGCCCTTTCCTTTTGACCGGCAGGAAGCCCTGCAACTGGCCGTTGACCAGAAGGTCAAGATGTCCATTTCAGGGGTCCAGCCCAAGCTTGGCGCCCAATTATCCCTGAAAAACAGGTGTTTTGA
>PWSL01000082.1 GCA_003563255.1 Desulfonatronospira sp.
ACAAGAAACAGATTAGAAAAATAAGTGCCGGGAGAGCCAGTCCCCGTGCTCAACGCGTCCTGCAAGGGTTGACCCAATGATGCCCCGCAGGGGCCTCTTTTTCCGTGCAGAGTCGCGGAAAGGAAAGCAGGGTACAGGCACTCCGGGACCCACTTGAGCATCATTTTGTGCTTAAAAAATCTCATTTTCTGGGACAAGCGGGTCCCGGAAGAGCCAGTCCCCGTGCCACATGCAAAGCGCTAAACAGATACAAGCTTATCCTCCTCTCCCTATACCTGCAGGGCTGAAAAATCAGCCAGTTTCTTGAACTTCAAAGAAAGATAATTCAAGAGTCTCAATCTGTTTTGCCGTAGTTTTTCATCGTCGCACATAACCATTACATGGTCGAAAAATGCATCCACGCTCGGACGCAGGGCATTAAGCTTGGCAAAAAGGGCCCGAAAATCCTCTTTTTGCCACAAGTCTTCCCAGTCGGACATGATTTCTTTTATGGCCCGGTCCAGATTTATCTCCTGCTCTTCCTGCAATAACCCCGGCTGGTAATCCAGGCTCAAATCCACCCCCTGGGCCTGTTTGCGGATAATATTGTCCACCCGCTTGTAGGTCAGAACCGCGGCCTCAAAATTTTCATCCAGGCTGAAATCAAGGATGGCCTGAAGTCTTTTTTCCGCTGCATACATATCTGAAAACCCGCTATGCAGTACAGCGTCCACAAGTTTGCCCTCGTACCCCTGACCCTGCCAGTAGGTTTTTAGGCGGATCGAAAAGAAATGCAGAAGCTTTTCCAGGGCCTGTTCAGGATCCTGTTTCCAGTCTACTCCTTCGTAGTTTCTGGCTGTAAAGGAGATAAGATTTTCCATATCCAGGCGGAGCCCCCGGCCCAGAACAATGCGGATCATGCCCAGGCTCTGCCTGCGCAGGGCATAAGGGTCTGCCGCTCCACTGGGAAGCATATCCAGCCCGAAACATCCCACCAGGTTGTCCACCTTGTCAGCCAGGGATACAATCGCCCCTTCTGTGGTGGAGGGAAGATCTGATTCCGGGCCCAGGGGCAGGTAATGCTGGTATACGGCCCTGGCGACCTTGTCGTTGTAACCGGCGTGACTGGCATAGATCCCTCCCATGATACCCTGCAGGTCTGCAAACTCCCCTACCATCTCCGAGACCAGGTCTGCCTTGCATATACGTCCAGCTGTCTGGATATCCTTTTTATCCGGGAGTTGCAGCTTGTCGCACAAAAAGCCGCAGATGCGCTCCAGCCGGCGGGATTTTTCTCCCATGGAGCCAAGTGGAGCCAGAAAAACCACCTTTTCCAGTTTCTGCATCCATTGATCAAATGATGTCGATTTGTCAACATTCCAGAAAAACCTTGCATCCTCCAGCCTGGCCTTCAATACTCTTTCCCAGCCTTTTTTTATAATTCCGCCGGGATCCGGGCGGTTGTTGATGACCGCCACAAAATTGGGCATAATGCGTCCCTGGCCGTCCAGAACTCCGAAGCTTTTCTGATGAGACTCCATGCTGGTCAGCAGCACTTCCCTGGGCAGTTCCAGATACATGGAATCGAAACTCCCCATGATGGGGACAGGAAATTCAGTCAGATTTGCATTCTCATCCGCCAGTCTGTCATTGGCTATTATGCTCCCCCCTTCTGCACGGGCGAGGTTTGCAGACTCTTTGAGTATTATGTCTTTTCTCTCCTGGAAATTCAGGATCACCTGGGCCTGGTCCCTGACAATCCGGAAATAGTCAGCAGCCTGGTCCACTCTGTAGGGGCCGGGGCCAAGCACACGGTGTCCATAGGTGATATTACCGGATTTTGTGTCAGCTATTTGAAACTCTATGTTCAGCCCATCCATTTTAGCCAGGATCCACCTGACAGGGCGACCGAAAGTGAAACGATCCCACCAGCGCATCTTTTTGGGAAAACCCAGGCTTATAATTACCTTCTCGCATACCTGCGGCAGTATCTCTCTTGCAGGCCTGCCGCCGACAGTTTTTTTCACTGCCAGATAACCGCCCTTTTCCGTATCCTGAATCATCAGCTCCTGCACGTCCACCTGCTGAGACCTGGCAAAGCCCAGTCCGGCTTTTGTAGGCCGGTTTTCCTGGTCCAGTCCTATGGCAACTGGAGGGCCGGTAATGACGTCTTCTTTACGGATCTGGTATTGCGCCACTTGAAAAACATACGCGCTAAGCCTCCTTGGGGTGGCCCAGGCCTGGATATTCTCGCAGTCCAGCATTTGAGATTCCAGTTCCTGCATCAGGGACTGTCTGAAATCATGGGTCAGGGCTTTGAGAAAGCGGGCCGGCATCTCTTCGAATCCAACTTCCAGCACAAAATCAGGCATTTATCATTTCCTCAAGTTTAACTTTAAGTATCTGTTTAGCGCTTTTAAGGAAAGCAGGGGACAGGCACCCCCGCACTTATTTTTCTGAAGGGTGTTTGACGGCATTTTTAAAAATAAGTGCGGGGAGAGCCGGTCCCCTTGCCACATGCAAAGCGTTAAACAGATACACAATAATATTCAAGGCAGGGTTCCGGGAACAAACTTTCCCTGCAGCAACGGATGCCCCATTTCCAGGCGCTGTTCCTGATATAGAGCAGCCACCCTGGAAGCCAGGTTTCTTACTCTGCCTATGTATCCGGTACGCTCGGTTATGGACAGGGCCCCCCTGGCCTCCAGCAGGTTGAAGGTATGAGAGCATTTGAGGCAGTAATCATAAGCCGGCATGACCTGTTTGTCTTGGCATAGCCTGATGCATTCCCTTTCAAAATTCTTGAAATGATCCAGAAGCATGTCGGCGTTACTCAGCTCAAAATTGTAGCGGGAATGCTCTTTTTCCCGCTGCAGGTGGATGTCGCCGTATGTTAGATCCCTGTTCCAGGCGAGATGGAAAACAGATTCCACTTCCTGCAGGTACATGCTGATCCTTTCCAGGCCATAAGTCAGCTCCACGCTGATAGGATCCAGATCTATCCCACCTACCTGTTGAAAGTAAGTAAACTGGGTTATCTCCATGCCATTGAGCCATACCTCCCATCCCAGGCCCCAGGCCCCAAGTGTGGGCGATTCCCAGTCGTCCTCGACAAAGCGGATATCGTGTTTGCCGGGAACTATTCCCAGGGCTTCCAGGCTCTTGAGGTAGATGTCCTGAATGTCCGGAGGTGAAGGCTTCAGGATTACCTGAAACTGGTAGTAATGCTGCAGCCTGTTGGGATTTTCCCCATAGCGTCCATCCGTGGGGCGTCTGGAAGGTTCAACATAAGCGGTTTTCCATGGCTCAGGACCTATAACCGCCAGGAAGGTGGCCGGGTTGAATGTCCCTGCCCCGACCTCGACATCGTACGGCTGATGTAGCACACAACCGTAATCACCCCAGAATCGCTGAAGATGCAGCATCACATCCTGAAAAAGCATCACTTTCTCCCGTATTTGTAGTATCTGTTTAGCGCTTTGCATGTGGCACCGGGACCGGCTCTCCCCGCACTTATTTTTAAAAATGCCGTCAAACACCCTTCAGAAAAATAAGTGCGGGGGTGCCTGTCCCCTGCTTTCCTCTATAATGCGGGTATGGGGGGCGGACACGTCGCCAGGCCCTGCCCTTCCGTCTTTGCTGAAAATTGCCCTGCTTCTTGTGACAGGGTTGCTGAAAGGACCCCCCTGAATGTATACACTCACTGACATCATTCGATGTGGTACTGGACATAAGCCTCCACCACCTTCAGGCAATCCTGCAGGACTTCCTGCTCGGGCCTCCATTTTATCCATTCACTGGGACCGGCCGTACTCAAACTGTCCAGAAACTTTAGAGACTTTCTGTCCGCCTGTAGGACTTCCTTTGAATCCGGGATGCAGTCCGAGCAGAAAACCCGTCCATTTTTAATGTCAAAAAAACCCCTGCCCATGTCTTCTACAGAAAGGCAGCAAACACTGCACTTGTTGAGCACCGGCTGATAGCCGTGAATAAAGGTGGCCCTGGCCTTGAAAAGAAGCGGAAAAAAAACCGGCACGGAAGGATGGTTTTCCATAACTTTCAGGACTTCCAGAATCAGGAGATATATTTCCGAAGAGTCATCACCCTCAAGGCAGATTTTCTGCAGAAAATTCAGGCAGTGCACGGCCATGCCCAGCTTGTTTCTCTGGTTTTTTACCCCCTGAAAGCCGCTGATAAGGGTGCCCTCCTGCAGAACAAGGTACCTCTTTGCGGAACTGTATCCAATAGTGAACAACACCAGGTTCAGACTGTCCAGGCATCCGCAGAATCTTCTTCTGCTGCGGCACCCCCCAAAGGCAAAACCTGTCTGCACTCCGCGGGTGGGAGAAAGAAAGCGCACCCACAGGTCGTATTCTTTAAACCTCCCGGTGCGTAAAACAAGGACTTGTTCCGAAAAAGACATGGGGCAGACGTAAAAAATCAGCTGGAGCCGTCAAATTCGACGGTCCTGACTTCACCGGACTCGGCATCCAGCAAGTAAGGCTCTCCATTGATGGTGATGCTCACCCCTCCGGCATTGCCCAGCCTGAGGCGCAGTCTGTCTTTGTATTCCACCTCGATGCTGTCCCCCGGACGGAGAAAAAAATCTCTGGTTGCGTCCTCTGTTTCGTACATCAACCAGCACTCTTCATGAGCCTCAATGACCATCTGAAACATCCTGGGGAGTTCTTCCTCCTCCTCTTCCTCTTCTTCAACAGCTACAGGTTCGTCAATGAGGGATTCATGTTCCAGCGCTTCCGCCTGCTCTTCCTCCTGCTCTTCCTCCTGTGGCAAAGGCTCCACCAGCTCCTCCGGTACAGGATCTTCTTCAACATCTGATACAGGCTCTTCAGGCTCAACAGGCTCAAGCTCGTATGTGTGCAGGGGATAATCGTTAAAAAAATCCTGGTTGAACTGTTCAGCCTCTGGAAGATCCATGGCGATTTCTGTATCCTCATCCGGATCATATTCCCTGGCATCGTCCCAGTAAGAGGTATAAAACAGCCAACCTGCGCCGAGAATTATAACCAGAGTCAGGGTCAAGACTGATGCCTTGACTGCATATGAAAAGAGCCTGGCCTGCTTCTGGTCCTTCAGGACAGTGGGTAATTCGTCCAGCTGTCCGGAATCGTCTTCCACGCTGTATATCCTGGCGAACTCCTCTCCCATTTTCTGCCAGTCCAGGCCCAGAAATTTGGCGTAGTTCTGCATAAAGCCCCTGGCGTAGACCGGGTGTGGAAGCTGATCCATGTCCCCATTTTCCAAGGCCTTTAAAAAATTCAGGCTTACCTTGATTTCATCCTGGATATGCTCCAAGGTTAAGCCCTGGCGAACTCTTTCTTCGTAAAGCTGTTTGCCCAGTTCATGCATTTCCATATCTTCTCCCAAGGGATTATGCTTTTTAATACCTTACCTCGATGACGGCCCTCTCTCTTAATCCCTGGATATACTCATCAAATCTTTTTTCAAGTTTTATGTCGAACAACTCGTTACGGATCTCGTCTTTCACTTCTTCCAGGGGAATACTGCCTTCCGCGCTTACCTCCCGCACCTTGAGCAGCACTCCGCCTCCCTGCATGACAAAAGGTTCGCTGATTTCCCCGGCCTGCAGATCTTTGAGGGCATCTCTCCACTCCGGTGCAAGGCGGTCCCAGCGCACCATTCCAAGGTCGCCGCCTTCAGAGGCGGCCGGCCCCTGGGAATACTTCTGAGCTGCCTGGTTAAAGTCATATTCGCCGTTTCTTATTGCCTGCAGTATCCTGGAGGCATCTTCCACCTGCTGCACCACCAGGACCTTCAGATGAATCTTTCTCTGTTTTTGAAAATCGTCCTGGTGTTTATCATAATATTCCTGGATTTCGCCCCCGGTTACAATGGTTTTGCGCCGAACCATAATGTTCATGACCCTTTGCCTCAGCATTGAGTCCCGGATCTGTTTTTCGAAATCCTCCAGCCTCATCCCCTGGCGCTGAAGATGCTGCTTAAACTCTTCCCGGCTCACGTTGTTGTTTCGTTTTAACCTTTCAATATGCTCCTGAATTTCAGAATCGCTGACCTCGATCTGGAACCTTTCAGCCTCCTGCCGCATGAGAATATCATTGATCATCTGTTCCAGTACATGCTTCCGGGTTTCCTTCCGCTGGTGTGGAGGTAAGTCTTCCAGAGAAATATCGTCAAAGAGTCCCAGGAATATCTCCACTCTTTTTTCCAGGTCAAAAAGGGTGATGCTTTCACCATTTACATGGGCCACTATCCTGTTGACAGGCGTTGATGACCAGGCCGTTTTGAAAGGGAGCGCTATAAAAAAAAACGTCAGCAACAAAACTAAAGCTTTGTTGCTGAAAGGAACCTTCCGGTATAATAACCTATTCTTATCTCTGACCATATGATGATGTTTCCAGGAGTTTGGGGTTAATTTCTATCTTTGCCTCAGCCACTGCTCTTTCAAGCCAGGAATTAAAAACTTCAAGCATTCTTTCCTTAACCAGATTTTCTTCAATGAGACTGTAAACCTGGTGTGGTTTGAGAAGAGTACTTTCTATACGATCGACAATAAACACCGAGTGATAATGATCTTGGAGGTCTTTACTGATCTCACTTTTTTCTCCTGGCTCAAGGGTTGTCAATTCTTTATGCAGTCCCAGGGGAAGACGATCCACCCGCATTTCATAACTGATAATATTCACCTGGGGGTAGTCCCGGCCCAGGCTGGAAGTGTCTTCATTTTCGATAAAAGTGTCGAGGGCGGCCTGCAGCTTTGATTCCTCCCTGGAAGAGAAATGCAAAAAGACGATTCTTTCCGGTATGAAAAAGTCCTCAATATAATCCTGATAATACCTTTTGATGTCCTGGACTTCAATGCTGATTTCGGGTCTCAATATTTCCTTGCTGAATTTTTCCCATGCCAGATTCTGCATCACCTGGGCTCTCCACAGGCCCAGGTCGATATTTTCCTCTAAAAGCACTTCATCAAATCCTCCCTGGGGATAGTCCTGCCTGATTTCCTGTTCAATTTTTTTCAACTTTGCCGCGTCTGCTTTCAGTCCCCGGGATTGAAGTTCCTGCTCAATAAGATTTTGTACTACCAGATTCATCAGAACTTTTCCATAAGAGGATTTTATGGCCTGCAGATCAGGCGGCAACCCACGAAACCATCTAAAATAATTAGCGTCATGCCAGGCCTCCACCTCTTCCAGATAAATGGGATGGCCATTGACTCTGGCCACCACAGCTTCAGAGTTCATATCAGGTGAGCAACCTGCCGTCAGGATGGGCAGAAAAAGCAAGACAGTAAAAAATAAGTTACGCATCTTTCTAAGCATATCTGGACATTTAGAATTATTAAAAAAGCAATAAATCCAATATGTTGCACGATAATTTTTGAGTATATATTTAATAAATATTCGTTGATTATTCACCCTTGAGGTGACTGGTCAAATCTTCGACTATTTTATGCATTTCCTGCAGACATTCCAAAATAGGTGGTTTGTTCCTCAAACGCAACTCCAGATTAGAAGGAGGAGCCAGTTTAGCCTTATCCTGGTTCTTCTCGATCCATTCCACCAGCCTTGCCGGGTCAATGGCTTCAGCCTGTGGGGGCCATTCTATACAAAGTTTGTTCTCCATGAAGTCCGCCCTTTGAGGCCCCAGAGTTTTCAGGACATGTTTAATTTTTAATACATTGATGAAATTCTTCAACTCATCAGGTAGCTTTCCAAACAGGTCTTCCAGTTCATGTGATAGCTGCTCGTAATCCTGGATATCAGTTCCCCCAGAGAGCATGCGATAGTACCTCAGACGCTCAGCAGGATCTGGAATGTAGTCCTCGGGTATAAAGGCTGAAAATCCAATATTAATTTCCAGGTCCTTTGTCTCTGCTGTTTTGTCACCTTTGAGTTTGCCCACTTCTTCCTGCATCATCTCCAGGAAAAGGTCCAGACCAACCTTGCCGATCTGTCCTGACTGGACCTCTCCCAGGATATTTCCGGCTCCTCTCAGCCGTAGATCTTCCATGGCCACCTGAAATCCAGCTCCCAGATAATCCATGTCCAGAATTATCTGCATGCGTTTCCTGGATTTTTCACCAATGTCTTTGATGGAGGGCACGACAAAATAAGCAAAGGCCTGTTGCTGGGATCTGCCCACCCGGCCCCGCAACTGGTAAAGCTGCCCAAGGCCGAACATTTGAGCCTGGTCCACGATCAGGGTATTTGCCCGGGGAAAATCCAGCCCGGATTCAATAATCGCTGTACAGACAAGAATATCTATTTCATGATGCCAGAATTTGTGCATGGTTTCCTCCAGCAGCCTTTCAGGCATCTGTCCGTGGGCCATAGCCACCCTGGCTTCAGGAACCAGCTGCTGCACATGCTCCATAACACTTTCCAGACCACGCACCCGGTTGTAAACCCAGAAGACCTGTCCATTTCTGTCCAGTTCTCTTTGGAGGGCATGTCTCAGAAACTCCCTGTCTTTTTCAATAATTGAACTTTCAACAGGTTTTCGATCCACAGGGGGGGTTTCTATGACACTCAGGGTCCGGATGCCGGACAGAGACAGCTGCAGCGTTCTGGGTATAGGTGTTGCGGTCAGGGTCAAAACATCGATGTTTTGCCTGTATTGTTTAAGCTTTTCCTTATGTCTGACCCCAAACCTCTGTTCCTCATCAAGAATCATTAAAGAAAGCCTGGGCAGCACAACATCCTGAGACAGAATCCGGTGTGTGCCTATCAGAATGTCCACCTCCCCTTTCTGGGCAGCTTCCAGGATAATCTTCTGTCGGCTACGGGGAACAAATCGGCTCAACATGCGTACATTTACGGCAAAATCCTGCATACGCTGCATGAAATTCTGGTAGTGCTGCTCAGCTAAAACTGTAGTTGGACATAAGAGGGCCACCTGTTTGCCGTCCTGTACAGCCCTGAAGGCGGCACGCATGGCCACCTCTGTCTTGCCGAAACCTACATCGCCGCAGACCAGGCGGTCCATGGGCTCATTGCGCTCCATATCCTGCATCACCTCTCGGATGGCCTGCTCCTGGTCCGGGGTCTCTTCAAAGCCGAAGGTATTTGTAAACTCCAGGTAGAATTCTTCCTGGGGAGTGTATGAATATCCTTTGACCACCTTGCGCTTGGCGTACATATCCACCAGGTCCCGGGCTATCTGTTGAATTGCCTTGCGCACACGGTTTTTGGTTTTGGTCCAGTTGGCCCCACCCAGTTTATCCAGGGCTGGATTTGCGCCATCCGGGCCCTTATATTTCTGAACCAGAGAAAACCTGTCCACCGGCACATAAAGTTTGTCATCATTGGCGTAATGCAGCAGGAGATAATCATTGGCCTGCGTATCCGTCCCGATTCGTTCCAGGCCCCCGAAACGTCCAAGTCCGTAGTCCCTGTGAACCAGCATGTCTCCAGGCTCAATATCTTCAACCCTGGCAATGCCCTTGAATTTGCCGGCAGTTCTGACTTTCCGGCTGGTGCCGGGCTGCAGGACATCTTCTCCCAGGACATAGATGTGGTTCCAGGACATGTGCATCCCGGTGCCGGTTCCTGTCACCACAGCATAAAGTCCCCGAATGTCCGGATCAAAATCTGTCTTTAACTGTATATCTTCCTTTTTAATAACTTCCAGAAACCTGTCCCTGGATCTTGTAGAGTTAAAGCCCAGTATTACCTGGTTGGCAGTCCTTTTCCAGTCCTTCAGGGCCTGTACAAAAGTAGGCCAGGGTCTGCGTTGGTCCTGGGGCTTCCAGAAAATATCGGTAAAACTGCCGATTTCTTTTTCGCTTAAATCCAGACCCCTGGATTTCCGGCCCATCACCAGCCTGTCGAAAACAATCTGTTTTTTGTTTTGCCAAAGGGTCCTGGCCCGCGTTTCCGGTTGAAAAATCAACTTATAAGGCAGGCCCTCGTCTTCAGCCCACTTCTTGAGCTTCCACTCCTCTTCTTCCAGTGCAGTCCGGAGTCTGGCGGTATCCACCAAGAGAAAAAAGGCTTCCGGGGGTAAAAAGTCTGAAATATCTCCTGGACTGGAATAATAAAGACCGGCTGGATAATCCGCAACCTTTTCCTCCAGTTTTGTTTCTAGCTTCCGGCGCAGATCCATGTTGATCTCCCCGATGGACTTGAGGTAGTCAGCCTTTTGCCTGGCCTGGGAGACCAGGTTGTCCTCCATGGGACATGGGGCGACCGGAAGTATAAGGCAATCTTCCAACTGGTGCAGGGATCTCTGGGAAACAGGCTCGAAGGTGCGGATGCTTTCCAGAGTGTTTCCAAAAAACTCCAGGCGGAGGGGATGGAGGTATCCCGGGGCGAAGATATCCAGGATGTCTCCACGCAGGGATGTTTCCCCCGGGGAATCGACCAGGAAGCTTCTTGAATAGCCCCAGTCCACAAGCTTATCCATTATGTATCCCGGACTTGTCTCCTCTCCTGTCATGAAAAGCAGGAAAACTTCCTGAACCACATCTGCGGGGGGGTAAAAATACAGCAGGGCATCAGCGGTAAGCACAGTTACTTTTCCGCCTCCCTGCAGAAGACCGAACATGCCTGCCCATATCCGACCCCATGAAGATTTGCTCTGTCCGGCAGGGGAAGGGGGAAAAACCCAGGGTGCCTCCCAGAACTTATCAGTTGCTTTTTCACTCTGACTGAAAATACCGGCCAGATGCGCATACTGTTTAACATCCGAACCCGGAGGCAGCACAACAACTGTGTCACGTCCCTGGCGACGCAGGTACTCAGCCAGATAAACCTGTGTGGCTGGACCTGCCTTGCGGATATGCACATGCCTGGACCCGTTTTTTGAACCCAGGATTTCACTTTTTATGTTGGAATCTATAAACAATATTTGTCTCGGCTCATCACCGTAGCGAAAACACTTTCAAGTAACCGTTCAGGGGGTCCTCAATGATGAAGCCGGCAGACCGGCATGGGGACTGTGTAACCATACAGGGGGTGCTAATATCGGCCTGGGGACAGTCCCCGCAACATATTTCCTGCACCATGAAATATATTACCAGCGTACATTTCAGTAAACCTGCACAAGCAGTACTGGAGGGACAGTCCCCAGGCCCGTTCTGCGGTATCTGTTCAGCGCTCTGCATGTGGCACGGGGACTGGCTCTCCCCGCACTTATTTTTTATAATTCCGTCAAACATCCTTCAGAAAAATAAGTGCGGGGGTGCCTGTCCCCTGCTTTCGGTCCCCTGCTTTCGTAAAAAATGCGCTGAACAGATACGAAAAATCAAAGATTTACTGTAGTGTTATTCAGCTTAAACCTGGCTTAAAACCTTTTTTTCTTCCCGGCTCAAAAGCCTGTCCAGATCCAGCAGAATCAGGAGCCTGTCTTCCAGCTTACCCACACCGCTTATATACTCGGAGTCAAGCCCGGCCACTACAGGCGGCGGTGGTTCGACAGTGTCTGCAGGAATACGGAGCACTTCAGAAACAGAATCCACAATAAACCCCACTATCATTTTGTTGATCTCAACCACAACAATCCGGGTATTCTTATCGTGCCCCTTGGGCTCTAAACCAAATCTTTTACGCAGATCGATTACCGGAATGACCTTGCCCCTTAGGTTGATCACCCCCTCCACGAAATCCGGTGCCTTGGGCACCTTGGTTATCTGCATCATCCGGATGATTTCCTGGACGGTCAGTATCTCCACCCCGAACTCTTCACCGCCAATATTAAAGGTGACCATTTGCAACAGATCGGCATCTTTTTTCTGGGTGTGATTTGCCATGGGCTATCTCCTGGGCTTTATTAATAATATCGTATCCGTTCAGCGTATTGCATGCCGTCAGGGGATCGGCTCTGTCCCCTGTAACCATTGTCCCCTGCCGTAATTGTAATCGCTGAACAGAACTGATTTCAGTTGTCTGTGGCAGTAATGACCTGCTTAACAGCGCTAAATCTTTTTCTTAATTTTATCAAGCCAAAATATATTGCCAAAATATATTGCCAAAACAACAGCTTGTGGTTAACATCTGTTACCAGTTGATCAGTTATTGAGAAATGTAGCTGTTAAGCGCTTTGCATGTCGCATGATTTCCTGACCGGAAGGGTCCCGGAAAATCCTATCACCGTGCCGCATGCAAAGCGCTGAACAGATACTATAAACTAAAAAGTGCTGGTGGTGCCTGCCACCGATGGAGGCACCGCATAGTTTGAAAGGTTTCGCTGTAATGTCTTCCAGCCTTTAAACCTTAGTATAGGAGGTTTCATCAAATAATGGCCTATTTTTTACGCAATCCTGACAATTATCCTCTGGAAGAGCAGGTAAAAATTCTGGGCGACGAGGAACTCCTGGATTTCTGGGAGGAAAGTCAGTTCCTTGACAAATTTTTCGATGAAGAAGCCTATAAGTCCCCAGGGCCGCGCATTAACTACGAGGAGGTGATCCTCAAGGAACTGCAGATAAGAAGCTGCATGAAGAGTCTTTAAACCCGATCCTGCTATCTATCTGTGCCTTTTCGGAAGCCTGTTGAGGACGTATTAAAAAAACCATCCCGGATGTACCGGGATGGTTTTTTTTGAATCTTATTGCAAAAATTGGATTTAAAAGCGAGCTTCTCGTTTGGGCTTGGCCACATTGACCTTGATGTTGCGGCCACCGAAATCAGTCCCGTTGAGACTTTCAATGGCCTCGTCAGCACCGTTTTCCATTTCCACAAATCCAAAGCCGCGGGAACGGCCGGTTTCGCGGTCCTCAATGATCTTTGCCGAGCTTACCTCTCCATATTCAGCAAAAAGATCGCGGAGTTGGGCCTCAGTAGTGCTCCAGGGCAGGTTGCCCACATAAAGATTGGTCATAAGATAACGCTCCTGAAAAAGTAAAACAGGGAAATCACCGGTCCAGGCCGCAAACGATCCGACCCGCCCACAAAAACCGGTGAAAGACACTGCTCCCTCTATATTCCAGGCATTTTTCGAAAGCAAGTTTTTTTTGAAAAAAAACTCTTAGAGAAATATTTTCGTTTACTTCCGGGGCTTAAAGGAGCGCAGTCTCAGACTGTTGGTTACCACCGATACGGAACTTACGGCCATGGCCGCTCCGGCCAGCATGGGATTGAGTATGATTCCGTAAAAGGGATACAATACGCCGGCAGCAACGGGTATCAGGACAATATTGTAGATAAAGGCCCAGAAAAGATTCTGGCGGATTGTCCTGGTAGTTGCCCTGGAAAGGGAGATGGCCGTGGGCACACCGCGCAGGTCGCCGCTTATGAGGGTTACGTCCGCTGTTTCCATGGCCACGTCCGTGCCAGTGCCAATGGCTATGCCCACGTCGGCACTGGCCAGGGCCGGGGCATCGTTGATGCCGTCTCCGACCATCGCCACGCGTCTGCCTTCCTGCTGCAGACTGGTCACATAATCAGCCTTGTCCTGAGGAAGGACCTCGGCAAAGACCCGGTCAATGTCCAGCTGCCGCCCTATGGCCCGGGCTGTGGCTTGATTGTCCCCGGTGAGCATGATCACTTCCAGGCCCATTTTGCGCATGTCCTGTACCGCTTCCCTGGATGTATCCTTCAGGGGATCGGCCACGGCGATCATCCCGGCCATTTTTCCGTCCCTGGCCACGTACATGGGAGTCTTGCCTTCGTGGGCCAGTTCCATGGCCCTTTCCTCCCAGGGGCCGGTAGAAACCTTGAACTGCTGCATAAGGCGAAGATTGCCGGCAAGGATCTCTGTGCCCTCCATAAAGGCCTTTATCCCCTGCCCTGGAACAGCGTCAAAGGATTCTGCAGAACCCAGGTTCAGGCCCTGTTCCCTTGCATGACGCACAACAGCCTCTCCTAAGGGGTGTTCAGATCCCTGTTCAACGGATGCCGCCAGGCGCAGAAGATCATGGGCTTCAGTGCCCTGTTCCGGCAACAGGTCCATGACCTGGGGCTCACCACGGGTAAGTGTGCCGGTTTTGTCCAGGACCACTGTCTGCAGCTTGTGCGTAAGCTGCAATGTCTCGGCGTTCTTGATGAGAATGCCGTTTTCAGCACCTCTGCCCATACCCACCATTATGGCCGTGGGAGTGGCCAGACCCAGGGCGCAGGGGCAGGCTATTATAAGCACAGCGATAAAGGTGGTCAGGGCAAAGGTCAACTGCGGTTCAGGCCCGTAAATGGACCAGAAAACAAAGCTCAGAAGTGCTACACTTAGAACTGCGGGCACAAAGTATGCCGCTATTTGGTCCACCATCTTCTGAATAGGGGCCTTGGATCCCTGGGCCTGTTCCACCAGCTGGATTATCCTGGCCAGAGCAGTATCCCGGCCGATCTTTGTAGCCCTGAACTGAAAGCTTCCCACCTTGTTTATGGTTCCGCCTATGACTTCATGGCCGGGCTTCTTGGTCACAGGCATGCTTTCCCCGGTGAGCATGGACTCGTCCACAGTGGAGGAACCGGAAGTTATCTCACCGTCCACAGGAATCCTTTCTCCGGGGCGAACCAGGACCACATCCCCCACAAGCACTTCATCCACTGGTATTTCAAGGTCTTCACCCTTTCGTCTCACCCTGGCGCTGCGGGCCTGCATACCCATGAGCCGGCGGATGGCTTCGGAAGTGCGTCCCTTGGCCCGGGCCTCCATGAGCCGGCCCACAAGAATAAGAGTGGTGATTACCGTGGCTACGTCGTAATAAAGCTGATAAGGAAAACCCAGGTTGGTTAGAAAGCCCGGAAAAAGGGTCATGGCTGCGCTGTAAAGCCAGGCCGAGGTGGTGCCCATGGCCACCAGGACGTTCATATCCGCGGTCAGATGCCGCAATGCCCCATATGCGCCCTGGTAAAAACGCCACCCGGCAACAAACTGCACATATGTGGAGAGAATCAGGAGAACATATACATTGCTTAAGAAAGCGGGCACCCAGTCCGACCACATGGGCATCATATGGGGAATACTGCCTATAAGGACAACAGTGGTTACCGCCGCCCCGGAAACAACATCCCTGACCAGGCGTTTCATCTGTTTTTCCCGGACCTCACGTTCCCTGTCCTCGCTTTCTTTCTGTTCTGTGCCGGCATGGACCACCTTGTAACCGCTTTCTTCCACTGCTTTCTGAAGGGAAGCAAGTGTTTCCGGACCTCCGGTATATGTGATCAGTGCACGCTCAGAGGCAAAATTAACTTCTGCCTGCAGCACTCCGGGAACATCAGACAGGGCCTTTTCCACCCGGCGCACGCAGGAGGCACAGGTCATGCCCTCAATATCCAGAACCGCCTGGTGCTGGTCCACGGGATGAGCACCAAAACCGATACTTTCCACGGCCTCTGTCAACTCTGCAAGAGAAACCCGGTCTTCAAGGAAGACAGTGGCCTTTTCTGTGGAAAGGTTGACTTCAGCGGTTCTTACCCCTTCAATATCTGTAAGGGCCTTTTCTACTCGGCGTACGCAGGAGGCACAGGACATGCCGGTGATTTTCAGGATAACCGGAGGGTTATTTTTGCCGGAGTTTTCTTTCAAAGACTCCGGAGGCTTGTCCAGCCCGAAAGTTTTTTTGTCTTCAGACATCTTTACCCCGATCAAGAATGCAGATATATTTCAATTTGTTTTTTCCAAAGGCCGAAGCATGTCCGGCAGACATGGTATCGTCGTATCTGTTTAGCGATTTGCATGTGGCATGGGGACTGGCTCTCCCCGCACTGATTTTTGTGAAGGATAATTGAGAGGTTTAAAAATAAGTGCGGGGGTGCCTGTCCCCTGCTTTCCTTAACAGCGCTAAACAGATACGCCTCGTCGAACCGAAGCTGTACAAGGTAAGAGTTTAGAGGTAGCAACTTGCGGGAACAGGTATCTTTACCAGCTAAATGATTTCCCTGCAAGAATATTGATAGGGGGGCTGAATGGCATCACGAGTAATTCTAAACGCCAAGCAGATGCAGAAAACTCTGGAGAGGCTTGCTTCCCAGGTGTGGGAACAGACAGCCGACACTGAAACCCCGGCGCTCATTGGAATTCAGCGCAGGGGAGTGGATCTGGCCGCCAGGATGCAGAAAATGCTTGAAGAAAAGACCGGACAGGAAATAAGACTGGGCAAGTTAGATATAAATCTTTACCGGGATGACTGGACAAAAATGACTTCAACCCCGGTAATAAACAGTACAAAAATACCTTTTTCCGTGGACGGAAAAACCCTGATACTAGTGGACGATGTGCTGTACACTGGACGGACCATTAGAAGCGCTCTGGATGCCCTTCTGGATTTCGGACGTCCCGGGTGCATCAAGCTTCTGGTGCTCATTGACCGCGGCCACCGGGAATTGCCCATCCATGCGGACTTTGTGGGCAAAAAAGTGAACACCTCCAGAAAGGAACAAGTGGATGTTGTGCTTCGGGAAAGAGACGGCGATGACAGAGTGATGCTGCAGGAGGCTGAAAATGAATTAGAGTGAAGCGCAATGATTTGAAAAAAATCAGGTTGCCAGGAAGGGCATTTCCAGCTTTTTGCCCTTCCTGGTTCCATGATTTCTTTGCAGATGTTTTGTAAAGCGACTTAATCCCGGTGGTCCAGAATCCCGGGGCATACTTTTTCCACATCCGGTACACCGGTGAGAAGCATGGCCTGGAAAAGTTCCTGCGTGTACTTGTTTAAAACGAAAGACACCCCTTCCTTTCCTCCTCCAAACGCTCCGGTGATAAGCGGCCTTCCTACAAGTACGGCATCCGCGCCCAGGGCCAGAAGCTTTATTACATCCGATCCCGAACGTACACCGCCGTCAGCAATAATCGTCATGCGTCCTCTGACCATTTCGGATATTTCCGGCAGAACTTCTGCGGCCCCAGGGGTATGATCCAGGACCCTTCCCCCGTGATTGGAGACCACTATGGTTGAAACCCCTGCTTCCAGAGCGTCCAGGGCATCGTCAATGGTCATGATTCCCTTGAGTACAAAGGGAAGATCAGTGGACTGAACCAGCTCTTTTATCTCGTGCTTGTCCTTGGGTCCCACTGCCTGGCCCTTGAGGGCCATGGTCACTAAGCCTGCTCCGTCAATATCCACTCCAACAGCCATGGCCCCGGCCTCTTCTGCGCTTCTGATGCGTTTTACTATCTCTTCCTGGGCCCTGGGCTTGATGATGGGTATGCCCTGCCCCTGGTTGTTTTTTATGGCCTGGACTCCGCTGTCGAACATGGCCGGGTCTGCTCCGTCCCCGGAAAAGCCGATGCTTCCGGAATCAATGCTTCCGGAAATTATATGATCGATAAACTCCTGTTCGGTGATCTGTCCGCCCATATTGTAAGTGGTTCCGGTCATGGGAGCGGCCATAATGGGAGTCTTGAAATCCCTGCCCCACAGCCTGATGCCTGTGTCCGGTTTTTTTACTCCGTGTACCGCGCGCATTCTCAGCCGGTAGCGGGCCAGTGCTTTAAGATTTACCTTGAACGCTTCGCCTGTGCCCATTCCGCCCATTCCGGGCACTTCACCGGCACACATGCGGCCGTCGCACACCGGGCAGACCCGGCAGTATCCCTTCAGTTTTTCCTTGGCCTCTTTGGTGATGTCATTCCAGTTCATAAAGCCTTCCTTAAATCAGTTTTTTGTTCTGCAGGACTTCCTTGAGTCTGGCCTGGTTTTTTTCCTGCATGGGTACCAGGGGCAGCCTTAGTTCCAGCTCGATTTTTTTCATGAGGGCCAGGGAAGTCTTTACGGGTATGGGATTTGTCTCGAAAAACATGGCCCGGCAAAGGGGAGCCATTTCAAGGTGCAGCTTTTTGGCTTTTTCCTGATCGTTGTCCATATATGCCTTGCACAGAGAGTGCATCATATTGGGGACGATGTTGGAACTGACAGATATTACTCCATGTCCACCCACAGCCATAAGGGGCAGCACGATGGAATCCTCCCCGGAAAGAACAGTAAAATCCGGCCCGCATTCCTCGATAACTGAAGAGACCTGGGTCAGATTGCCGGTGGCTTCTTTGATACCCACGGCTTCAGGTACTTCCCTGAAAATCCTGGCCACGGTATCCGGCAGTACGTTCAGGCCGGTCCTGCCAGGTACGTTGTAGATAAAAAACGGTATGGGTACTTCCCTGGCTATGGTCTTGAAGTGCGCCAGAAGTCCGTCAGGAGTGGGTTTGTTGTAATAGGGAGTGATGAGCAGGGCCGCATCAGCACCTGCTTCCTTGGCATACCTGGTAAGATCAACGGCTTCGCTGGTGCAGTTGGAGCCTGCGCCGGCTATTACAGGCACCCTCCCCTTGACCTGGTCCACGCATACGCTGATGGTACGCTTGTGCTCTTCATGGGAGAGAGTAGCGGACTCTCCGGTGGTGCCGCAAGGGACTACACCATCTATACCCTGCTCCAGCTGCCACTCGATGAGATTGCGATAAGCCTCTTCATCCAGCTGATTGTTTTTAAATGGAGTTACCAGGGCAGTATAAGCGCCGCGGTATAGCATAACAGCCTCCTTTGAATTATATGATTTAACTTGCGGGTTAACACTACAGCGAAACTAACGCAGGCTGTGCCCGCAACCCAAAATAAAGAAGTGCTCTTATCCGTAACAGTGACTTACTCCTGAAATCCTGTCATAAAAAACAAGAAATTGTTATCAGTTAATTGTTAACACTACAGCGAAACTTATTGATTGACCTCCGGGGACTGGCTCTCCCCGCACTTATTTTTAAAACCTCTCAATCATCCTTCACAAAAATAAGTGCGGGGAGAGCCAGTCCCCATGCCACATGCAAATGGCTAAACTGTTACTCTTATCCCAATTGGGACAGTCCCACTGCCATGCGCTGAACCCCGGCCATAGCTCAAATTTTTCTTGTTTTTTCTGACCCCCGGATAAACCCTGCTCCGCAGGAACGCTTTCAGCGTTGTTTATCAGGGCAGTCAGGGTTTCAGGAGTAAGTCACTGAATTCAGCTCTTGCTTTTGGGAACATCCAACCCGAAGGTATCCAGAAAAACCATTCCCTGGTAAATGAAATCAGCTTTACCGGTTAAAAAAATGCTGTCATCCTGTAGCTCAATATTAAGCAGTTCTTTGCCTGAGGTTATTACCTGCACCGAATCGGCGCATAATCCCAGGGCTGCGGCAACTACCACCGAGGCAGCTGCACCAGTGCCGCAGGCAAAAGTCTCATTCTCGACTCCCCTCTCAAAAGTCCGAAGAAATATATGCCCCCTGTCCTTTATCTGTATGAAGTTTACATTGGTTCCTGCCGGCGAAAAGTCTTGGTGCATCCGGATCTGACGTCCAAGCCCAAGCACATTCACCTTTTGGACATCGTCGCAAATAACTACAGCATGCGGTACGCCGGTATTAACAGAGTGTACGTTGACCGGGGGATCCTCCACAAAATTGAGCAGATTGTGCAACTGCAGGTTATCTGCAGAGGTGAGCTGCACCCGGACTTTGCCCTTATCCTTAACCTGAGCTCTGATTGCACCTGCATCAGTCCCGAAGACCTGTTCTTTTCCTGCCAGTCCAAGCCTGTAGGCCAGCCTGGCTGCGCACCTGGAACCATTGCCGCACATTTCAGCACGGGATCCGTCAGCATTGAAAAAATGCCAGATAAAGTCAAAGTCAGGCAACCCGGAGGGTTCCAAGAATATCATACCGTCTGCGCCTATGGCAAAGCCCCTGGGACAAAGGGTCTTGGCCCAGATGGACATGGATTCCCGGGGGAGTTGCAGGGCTGTGTTATCCCAGAGGATAAAATCATTGCCGCTGCCCTGCATTTTGAAAAAATGCTGCATATTGGAAGATAATGGTTTCATGAAGAAGCTCATCAAAAAAACAGCCAGAAGGTTAAGTTGGTTTAGCCCTGCAATACCAGAGCAGGAGGTCGTCCAGCTTTCAGGCGGGTATTGCTGCTAATTATTCAAGTACTCCTTGAGTTCTTTTCCTGCCCGGAAAAAAGGCAGCCTTTTGGGACTTACCTGGACTGGATCACCGGTTTTAGGGTTTCTGCCCTGGTAGCCTTCATATTTCTTGATCTTGAAGCTGCCAAACCCCCTGATTTCCACCCGGTCACCATTTTGAAGTGCTTCCTTCATGGAATCGAAAAAAATTGAAACAATCTCTGTGGCTTCTTCCATGGGAATGTCCCTCTCGTCAGCCAGACGTTTGATCAATTCGCTTCTATTCATGCGTTGAGCTCCTTTTAAAAATGAATCGTCTTTTTTTTCCTCGTGTCCCCATACCATAAACATACCATAAAAATAATCATGCTGTTCCCAGATGTTTGGCCTTATGAGCAAAACGATGTGTAAACAATTTAATTTCGTATTTTGAGGGCAACGTAGCAGATTTTTATTTTATTGATTAATTACAATGAGTTACTTGCATGTTGCTGTTGGCTTAAGAGTACAGAACCGAAAAACGAAATTAAAAGGTTGACACTGATCAGGGCATGTTTTTTGCTAACCATAGCCACAAACAATAGATTAGCTTGGCACGTTGCTACAACTGAAAATGATATGGGGACAGCACGAAAAAAACAGACTTAATAAAACAAGGACTGGGAGAGCCAGTCCCCGTGCCACCTGCAAATGGCTAAACTGTTACCAAAAATGAGACACTTTTTAGCACAAAATGATGCTCAAGTGGGTCTCGGAGTGCCTGTCCCCTGCTTTCCTTTAAAAGCGCTAAACAGATACCTCTCTTCAATCTATTATATCTGTGTCAATCTGCTTGCCCGGTGAAATAGACAAAGTCTCAGCGCAACGGATTTCACCGGGTGTGATCTGTGGGCAAAGAACTCGTTTCTTATCAGGGTTGCGGGTACAGTGCGCGTCAACACCAACAAGGGCAAAGCCTGCGTTGATTGTATAGCGTTTCCAGGGTGGAATCAAGTAACAGGCTCCCCCATCTGGAGAGGAGGAGTATCGGCGATATACTGCCTGGCTTCGGCGCGCATCTGTATCAATGTATCCGCTACCTGCATAATATCCCTTGATGCTGTGGAACGCGGGGCAAACTGCATAACAGGCCTTTGTTTGCGAACTGCATCCAGTACTATGGGGTCGTTTCTGACATGACCGAGGTAATTCACCTCCAGATTCAAAAACTTACTGCAGGCGGCTCTGATTCTTTCAAATCCACGTCTGGCCTCTTTTTCTGATTCCACCATATTGACCAGTATGTAAAAATCCTTCACTTTCTGCCTTGTATACAACACTTTTATCAGGGCATACCCGTCTGTCAAAGATGTAGGTTCCGGGGTTATTACCACCACCCGCTTGTGGGTCATCTGGGAAAAAGTCCGCACTGTACGGCTTATTCCAGCCCCCACATCCAGAATCAGAAAGTGGTACTTTTGAAGCAGGCTTTCCAGTCTTTGAATAATCTGCATCTGCTGATCTTCGTCCAGGTCCAGCAGATCTGAAACCCCGGAAGCAGCCGGTATAAGGCCAAGTCCGCTGTTTTCAAGCTTGTAGATAATATCGTGGGCCAGAGCATCGTCGTCCAATATTTCGTTCAGGGTTTTATCCGGTGATATGTCCAGCATAACATCCAGATTGGCCAGGCCCAGGTCACAGTCAACTATAAGGGTGTTCTGGGCGGCGTTAAACAAGGCATAAGCAATATTAAGAGAAAGGTTTGTCTTGCCCACTCCCCCTTTTCCGCTGACAATGGACAGGCTGAGGGTCCTGTTTTTATGCTCCATTTTTTTAAACCTTTACTTGAACATTTTGATTAGGATGATTCAGCACTTATTTTCACCACCATGCACTCCAGCCGAGGGCGGCCTGGGGTTTTTTGCAGCAAATCGGCTGCAAAGAGAAGTCTCAAGGGGACTGCCCCTCACCGGCCTGGAAAAAATATCGAAACACTGCTCATACAGCCAGGCAAATGCGGCACAGTCGCCTGCTTTCCTTGCGAGCGCTTTGCTGATGTTACTTGAGTAAAAATTTTTTTTCATCTTTTTGCACCAGGGATTCTGAGCTGATTGCGTCCTGAAATATTTCAGTCCTGACAGCGTCCTTACCCTGCTCCTTTACCAGGTAAAGCTGCCTGTCCACATCGGCAATAAGTCGTTCAGCCGTAGTTGCAGTCCTGCCCCTGTATGTAGCCGCCCCAATGGACAGGGTGTAGCCAACCTCTACTTGGCTTTGAGGGCAGGAAACCTTCATCTTGCGTACTTTCTGCAGAATGCGCCAGAAAAGCGGTTCGGCCTTGTATCTCCCGGTGCCGGGCAGTATCAGTGCAAATTCCTCTCCGCCGATACGGGCTGCATAATCATTAGCCCTGATTTCGTTTTGTAAAGTTTCAGCCAGATTTCGGAGCACTGCATCTCCACAAGGGTGACCATAGGAGTCATTAATCTTTTTAAAATCATCAATATCCATCATGGCCAGGGTCAAAGGCAGTTTGAATCTGAAGGACCTTTCCACCTCTCTGTCCAGTATCCTTTGAAAAAAACCGCGGTTGTACAGGCCTGTGAGGGCATCCCTGTCCCGGGCCCGGGCCAGGTTTTCGATTTTTCTGGAGAGTTCCATGAGAGCCGGAAACTGTTCCTTGCTTAAAGGCAGGGTAAGCCAGGAAGGATCAATCAGGGAATCCAGATTCATGCTCTGCAGGTCCTGAGTGTCAATATCTTCCAGGATGCGAACCAGGGCCATCCCCTGTTTTTTTTGACCGGGGTTCCGGCTGCCTGATTTTTGCAAAACCTTTTCCAGTTCATACAGTTCCTGCATGAGTTTTTCCTGGTCAGGTATAATACTGGCAGCGGTATTGGAGGCGGTTTTATTCATGTCTATGCAAAAGATAATTGCGGATCAATGCGTCAATATTTCCATCCAGTACACCGTCCACGTCCGAAATTTCGGTGTTGCTCCGGTGATCCTTTACCAGACGGTAGGAATGGAGGGTATAGGTCCGGATCTGGCTTCCCCAGGCGATACTCTCCTTGGCTGCATACTTTTCCTGTCTTTCGTCCTCCAGTTTTTTCATTTCCTGGTCATACAGCTTGGCTTTTAAGATTTTGAGAGCTGCTTCCCGGTTGCGTCTCTGTGATCTTTCGCTCTGACACTGGACCACTATGCCTGTAGGCAGATGTGTAATGCGGATTGCCGAACTGGTCTTGTTGACGTGCTGCCCTCCGGGACCGCTGGCTTTGAATACGTCCACCCGCATGTCCTCTTCTTTGACTTCAATACTGATATCATCGGAAACCTGGGGATATACATCCACTGAAGCAAATGAGGTATGTCTGCGTCCGGATGCGTCAAAGGGGGAGATGCGGATGAGTCGATGTATTCCCCTTTCGCTTTTCATAAGGCCGTAGGCGTACTCTCCAGTGACCTGAAATGTTACGCTTTTGACGCCTGCCTCATCTCCTGGAAGGTAGTCCAGATAATCCAGCTTAAAACCACTGTTTTCCACCCAGCGAGTATACATGCGCAAAAGCATCTCCACCCAGTCCTGCGCCTCGGTACCTCCTGCCCCGGGGTGAATTGAGACTATTGCCGGATTCTTGTCGTCTTTTTCGCTCAGCAGGGAGGCCAGCTCGATCTTTTCAAGTCTTTGACTCAGGGCAGCCAGACTGTCCCCAAGAGCCTGCAGAACATCCTGGGACGGGTCATTTTCAGCAAAAATCAGCCATTCTCTTGCCTCTTCCTGAAGACTTTCAAGGTCTTCATATTGTTTTATATTGTCTTCGAGAGTGCTTTTTTCCTTGAGAACAGGGGTGAGTTTTTCCGGGTTGTCCCAGACCCCGGGCCTGGAAAGTTCATGCTCGATTTCCTGAAGTCTTTGCCTCTGTGATTCCAGGTCAAAGCCGCCTCCAGAAAGAAGAAAAACGTTCCAGAACCTGGTCTGCACGGGTCTTGAGATCGGATAGTTGTATCATGATACTGTTGATGTCTGAGTAGTTGTATTGTAGCTTGAGAGTTTGTATCGATTCAGCGCTTTGCATGTGGCACGGGGACTGGCTCTCCCCGCACTTATTTTTAAAACCTGTCAATCATCCTTCAGAAAAATAAGTGCGGGGGTGCCTGTCCCCTGCTTTCTTTAAAAAGGGCTAAACTGTTACAAAAAACAATTCCAGAGAAAGTCTGGAATGCCGGAATAAATCCCCCTGACTGGTATCGATTCATGCCGTGGAGTCCAAAATGAAAGGCTTTCCGGATGATGACCGAAAGGGCCGTATCAGACACAGAACAAGCCCCGAAAGGCTTATTGCCACAATGGACCAGTTGATGTGCCAGTACCAGACATTATAAATGGTTTTCCGGTCCAGAAGGGTTACACTGTCTTTGAGAATGGCCTCCTGAAACAAGGGGGTTTTTCTGTATACATTGCCTGCTGGGTTTATAAAGGCCGAAATACCGGTATTGGTAGCCCTGACCACAAAGCGTCCGTGCTCAACTGCTCTGAGTACGCTTAAATGCAGATGCTGCTCAGGGGCCGAGGTTCTGCCGAACCAGGCGTCGTTGGAAATATTAAGCAAAACGTTCCCCCCCTGCTGCACTCTGTCCCTGACCAGCCCGGAAAATATTATTTCATAGCAGATGAGCATCCCCAAGGCAAGGTTTTCATGTTCCATTGGGGCGGTGGCCCTGCCCGGGGAAAAATCCATTGGTCCGGCCACCAGACGATTCAGAAAAAAAAGCTGGTCAGGCCATGGAGTGTATTCCCCGAAAGGCACCAGGCGCTCTTTGTCGTAATGATCCTGTATATAACCCTGCCGGGATATCCAGAAGGCCCTGTTGTAGAGTTTGAAATTTTTGCCGTCATCCAGCATTTCGTAAGCAGGGGCGCCGGTAATGAGATCAATGCCCTGGTGCTGGGCAAAATCCAGCACCATAAAACTCAGACGGCTCTGCTCCTGCAGGTAAAAAGGCATGGCGGTTTCAGGCCAGACAACCAGGTCCGGATCATGTCTCCGGAGTCCTTGAAGAGTAAGGGATTTATACTTCTCAACGGTTTTAACCTGGCTGTCTTCTTCCCATTTCATTTCCTGGTCCACATTGCCCTGGATAATTAATATGTCTATGGAGGGTCCGTCAAAATTGTCCTCAGGGAGAAAAAAACCGTATCCCAGAAACAGGGCAATCATAACCAGGGCTGCGATTACAGAGTACCTGTTTCGCTGGTAAAGCCAGATGCCTGCACAGGCCAGGACCATTGCCAGGCCGTAGCTGCCTACTATGGAAACCGCCTGGATGGTGCCGGGCCAGATGCTGAAGGCCTGAGCCGTTATAAGCCAGGGAAAACCGGTTAAAACATACTCTCTTGTATATTCGAGAAAGCCCCAAACAGCTCCTCCGAATAAGCCCATGGCAAACCAGGAAAACCGCCTTTGCAGCATGAAAACCATTACCACGTAAATACTGCTGAAAACCCCCAGCACAAATCCCAGTAGAAGGGGGCAGAAAACAGCCAGTATCAAGGGAAAATGTCCGTAATAATAGACCGGAACCAATATCCAGTATAGTGTAGCAGCATAGGCGGTCCCTGATACCAGTAATGCCCACCTGAAAGCCTCTATTTTGCCGGCTGCATGAAAGGCGATAACATTCAGCCCAAGGAAATAAAGGAAAATAAAAAATGGGATCTGTATTAGAGGATTGGCAAAAGCCAGAAACAGTCCTGGAAGGCAAAGTAAAAACGAGACCCAGAAAATGCTTCTGCTGAAAATACTATACCCGTTCATTTGCTTAAAGGACGGATTTCCAGCCATTGAATGTTTTTAGTGTTTGCCTCAAGAACTACATATTTGAAAAGGGTATCAGAAAACTCTTCTCCTTTTTCTGGTACTTTTCCAGCCAGGTGACTTACATAGCCCCCTACCGTCTCGACCTGTTCAGAGGGAATTGATATTCCATACTCTGCCAGTTCATCCAGTGTTGTACGGCCGGCAACATGATAGCTTCCGTCTTCCATAACCTGCACTTCCTGTGGACGTGGAGGGTCGTACTCGTCTTCTATTTCCCCCACGATTTCTTCCAGAACGTCTTCCAGGGTTACAATGCCGGAAGTACCGCCATATTCATCCAGAACAATACCCAGGTGAATATTCTGACTGCGGAAATCCATTAATATCTGCCTGACGTTTTTGGTTTCCGGGATAAAATGAGGCTCACGCATCATGGTCTTTACAGATACATCCCCCTCCTGAAAGAAGTGCTGCAAAAGGTCCTTGGCATGAATCAGGCCCACCATGTGATCTTTGTTGTCCCGGTACACCGGGAGCCTGGAGTGACCGGACTGCATGATGGATTCTGCCACCTGTTTCAGGGTGTCATTTTCTTCTGCACATACCAGGTCGGTTCTGGGAACCATAATTTCAACAGCCTGTTTTTCATGCAGGCGAAGGATGCTGAGAAGCATACTCACTTCTTCGGTCTTGATTTCTCCTTCTTCGCTTGCTTCCCTGATGGCCTCTTCCAGCGAAGCATCGCAACGTGATCCGAATATCCTGCGAACCATGCTCCATAATTTATTTTCTGAAGCCTCTTCCAAACCATTCCTCCAGCTATAGGTTTAATCCGGAAGTATCTGTTTAGCGCTTTGCATGTGGCACGGGGACTGGCTCTCCCCGCACTTGTTTTTAGCGTATGTGAAGATCATTACAGAAAAATTAGTGCGGGGGTTGCCTGTCCCCTGCTTTCCTTAAAAGCGCTAAACAGATACATCCGGAAACTGTTCTTTGTAATCATTCAAGGGGATGCCTGAACCGGCCTCCCTGAATGGTTACCCGTGACCAACTGCATGTTGTTTCAAAATTTGTGCTGAACGTCTGAACAGATTGCCGGCAGCGACTTCCAGGCCACCCGGTAAGCCTTATCTTACGGCTCCTTGACCCCTTTCTCACGGTAAAACTGCAAATGCTTCTGCACCACCCAGTTGGTCATTTCTTCCACCCCTTCCCTTTGATCCACCTGTTCCCACCGGGATATCTTGCCGGTATCCGGATCCAACTGAGCGCAAAAAACGTATTGCATGCCCAGAATGTAATAACCCTGCTGGTCAGTAAAGTAATTCCTGATTCTGCCCACAAAATAAAATGTCTGATAAGAGGTATCAGGGTCCGGTTGATCCCGAAGCTGTAAAAAAATAATCAGGGTTGGATTCTTTTTTATAAATTCGTCTATGGGAGTAATCAATTTGTTCCAGATACTTATACTCATCCCACCCCCGGAAAGATCTTCTAGTCTCAACTGGGGCTTGCCGCCACTGTGAACGTATTCGGCAAGCGGTTGTTCCTGGTGCATGATATCCTTGGCCAGTGCACCCTGGCTGTCTGTAAGTGCGGGCCAGACCTTTAAAGATTTGATATAAGCCGGGGGCGGTTCCAGGCGCAGGTGCATCCTCTTCTGCTCAAGCTTAAGGGCGCCGGGCACCGCAAGTTGAATCATTGGCCCACTGCTGTCAACAGGCAGACCGATGATCCTTGAATCAAACTTATAATAAAGCCTCTTCTTCCTGTCTATACGGATTGAAAAAAAAACAATTACCGTTCTATTGATCCAGCTTTGCCTGGGTTTTAAGTGCTGTGGGGGTTCAACGGTGATGCTGTTTTTGGTAAGGTCCTGAATGAGGCAGGAAAGGTGCTGTCCCTGAATCCTGAAATACAGTTCCATACGGCTGCCCTGGCCCCAGGCGCTGTCCAGTATCTGCATGATATCTTCTCTGGATGTCAGGGTGAAAGGGCTTATATCTTGAGATTCTCCGCCTTGCCTGAATTTTTTGTTCAGAATGTACCCCAGGACAAACAGCAGCACCAGGCCCAGGACTATGCCCAGAACAATAAAACCGGTACCCAGCATGGGTGTCTGATGAAACCCCTCGGAAATCTGCGGCCAGAACTGGGCAAAACCTAAGTAAGCATCTGAAAAAGCATGGTACGAGGTGGACAATGTACTGCCTCTGGAAGTTTAGGTGTGGGACAGGAAGTTCAAATAGTTTTTTTACCCTTTTTTAAAAAGATCTGCAATGCTGAAAGAGTTGCAGGAGTTATGCCGGAAATTCGTCCTGCCTGGCCCAGGGTTCCCGGACGAATGGAGGACAGCTTCTCCACAGCTTCTCTAGAAAGGCCCGGTATCTGGCTGTAATCCAGGTCCCGGGGAAGCCTGGTGTTTTCCAGATCCCGGGTGCGCTGAGCCATTTCGCGCTGACGAATGATATAACCCTCAAACTTGATGTCCGTCTGCACCTGCTCCAGAACAACCTGGTCATAACCCTCAAGCCCGGACCACAAAGGCTGAAGGTCCTGGATGTTCATTTGGGGCTGTTTCAAAAGCTCCGCCAGAGATGCCGATCTTTTGGGCGGATGGGCCCCTATGTCTTCCAAAATTTTGACGGTGGCCCGGTCAGGTCGGATAACAACGGATTGCAGAGCATCTTTCAGGTTTTTAATACTTTTCTGTTTATATTGAAAGGTTTTCCAGTGTTCATCACCCACCAGGCCGATTTCCCTGCCCAGAGGAGTGAGCCTTGCATCGGCATTGTCTTCCCTCAAGAGCAACCTGTATTCCGCCCTGGAAGTAAACATACGATATGGTTCCTCAGTGCCCCTGGTTACCAGATCATCCACCAGCACTGCCATATAGGCTTCATCTCTTTTGAGAAGAAAATCTCGTCCGGACTTGCGGGCGAAGATATTCAGGGCTGCCCACAGACCCTGGGCCGCAGCCTCTTCGTAGCCTGAAGTCCCGTTTATCTGCCCTGCGCAATAAAGTCCTGACACAGCCTTGGTTTCCAAATCCGTTTTCAACTGGGTGGGATAGATGTAGTCATATTCTATGGCATAGCCCGGACGGACGATGATAGCCTGTTCCAGACCAGGAATGGTTTTGAGCACTTTTTTCTGCACATCCAGGGGAAGGCTGGTGGAGATGCCGTTGGGGTAAACCTCATGGCTCTCCAGCCCTTCGGGTTCCACAAAGATCTGGTGCCTCTCCTTTTCTGGAAACCTGGCCACCTTGTCTTCAATGGATGGGCAGTATCTGGCCCCGGTTCCAATTATTTGACCCTGAAACAGGGGGGAGCGCTCAAGATTGGCATTGATGCATTGGTGGGTGCTGCTGCTGGTGTAGGTAATATGACAGGGCAGCTGCTTCAAAGGGCTGGGTTTGCGCTGGAAACTGAAAAAAGGCAACGGATCATCACCTCGCTGCTCCTGCATTTTTGAGAAATCAATACTTTCTTTTAAAAGTCTGGGAACTGTTCCGGTTTTAAGTCTTCCAAGCTTCAGCCCCAGGCTGCCAAGGCTCAGGGAAAGTTCTGTGGAAGCGGGATCTCCTAGTCTTCCTCCGGAACAGCTGTCAGGGCCTACGTGGATAAGACCTTGCAGAAAAGTCCCGGTGGTAAGCAGGACGGCAGAACTCCTTATTTCCTCCCCAAAGGCAGTGCGGACTCCATAAATTCTTCCTTCACTTGTCAGCAGGTCCCTGACAAAGGATTCCAGAATGTAGAGATTCTCAAGGGAAAAGATTGTACTCCGGGCATGATACAGATAACGGTCCCGATCCACCTGGGCGCGGGTAGAGCGCACAGCCGGGCCCTTACGGGTATTGAGTCTTCTGAACTGTATGCCTGAAGCATCAGCCCAAACGCCCATGATTCCTCCCAGGGCGTCAATCTCCCTGACCATGTGGCCCTTGGCCAGGCCTCCAACGGCGGGATTGCAGGATAGGTGACCGATGCGATCGATGTTGCTGGTGAGGACAAGGGTTTTAAGGCCCAGACGGGAAGCGGCATGGGCGGCTTCACAACCGGCATGGCCGGCCCCGACTATGATCAGGTCCAGTGATTCGGGGAATTCTTTAATCATTATGCCTGTCCCCGGTGGCCGAGGCAATAATTAACACAAAGTGTCGCTGGAGTGCCAGCAAAGATTTGAATCATTTCAAGGATTTATAGCCATCATTGCCATGACCTGAGCGTCCTTGAGGGTGTTGCGAATGCTGGAGCGCTCGTTGGGCTGATGCGCCGTGCCTTCCAGCGTGGCCCAGACTACGGCACTGTATCCTCTGTGCCGTAGAAAGGCCGCCACAGTTCCCCCGCCTACCCCCTGGGGCCTGGGGTGCACCCCGTAAATCTTTTCAATGGCCCTGCCCAGGCTGCGCACCACCGGGCTGGAAGGATCCGTATGCGGGGCGGCTTGCTGCTGATAAACCACTTCGTAATGGATATGAACGCCGTAATTTTGTTCAATCACTGTGCCAAGCTCCCTGGCCCGGTCGATGATGTCTGTAATAGCATAGTCAGAAAGAATACGGCAATCAAGGTAAAAGACATCCATTCCCGGGATTGTGTTGATATTGGGTACGTTGGCTTCTTTCTTGGTGGGACAGAAAGTGGACCCCGGCGGACTGAATAGATCGTTTTCACGAGGAAACAACATGTGCAGTTCATCCAGCTTCAGGATAAAGGCTGAACTAGCCACCAGGGAATTGATGCCCTTGACGGGAGTTGAGGCATGGCACTGCCTGCCCTGAACAGAAATTTTGAGCCACAGCATGCTTTTTTCAGCCACTTCCATCATGGTGGAATCACTGGTGCCGAAATCCGGAACCAGGAAAAGGTCGTCTTTTTTAAAAAGGTCCTTGCGGGTGTCGAGGACATAAGGCAGACCATAATCGTTACCGGTTTCTTCGTCGGAAACCATAATAAGCCCCAGGTTGATCTGTGGCTGGATGCCCAGCTCCATGAAAGCTCTGGCCGCCATGACGGAAGATACGATGCTCTGGTGATTATCCTCCACTCCACGCCCGATAATGGTATCTCCATCCACAACCAGAGTGTAGGGATCGCTTTGCCAGAGAGCAGGGTCCCCTGGAGGAACAATATCCAGGTGACTGATTATCCATAGTGTTCTGCTGGAATCCTGTCCCTGGATCCAGGTTGCCAGGTTGGGCCTGTACCCACACTCTACACGCTCATCCGGGGCATTGATGTGGATGATTTCCTGGAAACCGCAATCATTGAGATACTTGTGCATGAATTCGGCCTTTGCCTGTTCCCCGCTGCCTGCATTGGAGGGACCGAGGGCAGGGATTGACACCAGTTTTGACTGCAGATCCACGACTGCATCTGACTGTTTTTCCAGGAGCTGTATGAGTTTTCGCATAGCTTGACCGGGTATGAGCCTTGGTGCCGGATGCACTCTGTCTGCATCCGGCATAATAATTAAAAATTTACGTAACAGTTCTGTCGCTTAGCATAAATAACTTGCTGGCAACTTATTTCTGAAGCGGGCTTTGCCCGCAACCCAGATAAGTAAAGAGTTTTTGGCCCACCCCAGTAAAATGGGAAGAAATTTTACGGGGCAGGCAGATCACACCCAGTGAAATCCGTCCCAGTGAAACCCCCTTTGGGGAGTCCCAAGGGACTGTTTCACGG
>PWSL01000086.1 GCA_003563255.1 Desulfonatronospira sp.
AGGCTGCCTTTTCATTTGTCACGAGAAACGAGTGACAAATGAAAAAAATTATCCTGTCTTCCTTGGCGATCTTCGCGCCTTTGCGTGAGAAAAAATGGGTTGCGGGCAAAGTCCGCGTTAGTTTTTAATGCGAAGCTGAGCAACGCAAATTCCGTGTGTTCCGTGTATTCCGTGGGGCAGGCCTGGGAGACTTATTGTTCTTTATAATGCACTTGCAAAAAGTCAGCTATTAACTGGTAGTGATAAATATGTACCATTTAACTCTTTGTTTTTATTGACTACTGGCCACTGACTGCTGCGACTGGAAATAAGACTTTCTGCAGTCGCATCTTTATTGCATGCTCCGCTGTCAGGGAGCTGTGTGTCGCTGGGGGAGGCCTGTGCCTGAGATTTCGGTATTTCCCGAAAGACCCCTCGCACCTGATCCGGATAATACCGGCGTAGGAAAGCGGCTTTGGCATAACTTGAATTGCACTCAATACGGCAAAGGACAAGTTTATCAGGGCTGTTTCTTCTGGAAACAGCCCTTTTTTTATCAATAGAATGCATCTGTTCGGTCCCGGCCAAGAGCATTACCGCACTGCCGGTATGCTGGGCTTATGAGTCCTGGACAGATACAGTACAACCTACCCCTGCAACGCAACTTAAATTATCTTGAGAGTTCAAAGTACCTGGTTCTTCGTTCTTGGTTGTAAGAAATAAAGTCAATAAATTTGAATAGATACCTGGTCTGGACCAAAAGATATAGGCACTCCGGCATGCACTTGAATGTGTTTTTGTGCCTTTGGAGCCTGATTTTCAGCTTCAAGTGGGTGCAGAAGGAGCCTGTCCCCTTGAGGCACAAATAAGTTTCGTTGCAGGGCTACAGGAGGCTTGAAAATGGCACTGGATGAGATCATTATTTCCCGGGCGATTATCGAAACCTATACTAAAAAACTGATGGATTCCCTGGAACTGGACGTGGCCATATGCGGGGCAGGTCCCTCAGGGATGGTAGCCGCCTACTACCTGGCCGGTGCCGGGAAAAAGACGGCTGTGTTCGAGCGCAACCTGGCCCCTGGCGGCGGCATGTGGGGCGGGGGCATGATGTTCAACGAGGTGGTGGTCCAGGAGGATGCCAGGGAGATCCTGGACGAGCTGGGCATCAACTCAGTGGAGTACACTCCGGGTTACTATACTGCGGACTCGGTGGAAGCCGTATGCACCCTTGGGTCCAGGGCCGCCAAGGCGGGGGCCAGGTTTTTCAACCTGGTATGCATCGAAGACGTCATGATCCGTGAAAACCGCATCACTGGCCTGGTCATCAACTGGTCCGCGGTGGAGAGCGCAGGGCTGCATGTGGATCCCCTGACTGTTCGTGCTGATTATGTGGTGGAGGCTACAGGGCATCCGGTGGAGGTAATGCAGATCATTGAGCGCAAGATGGACACCAGACTTAATACACCCTCGGGCAGACTTGAAGGTGAAAAGTCCATGTGGGCGGATAAGGCGGAGGAACATACTATAGAAAACACTTCTGAGGCTTTTCCCGGGATCTATGTCTGCGGCATGTCCGCAAATGCCACTTTCGGATCTTACAGAATGGGTCCGGTCTTCGGAGGCATGCTGAGGTCAGGTAAAAAAGTGGCCCAGGAGATAATCAAACAAAGCAAATAGACTGGCATTCCGGGGATAACAGCCCTTGAAACTGGGTCGGCCCGGAGTCTGAACCCGGGCCGATATATCCGGATGATCCTTCATTCCCCAGGTGTATCTGGACGTATCTGTTTAGCGCCTTTTAAGGAAAGCAGGGGACAGGCACTCAGGGACCCACTTGAGCATCATTTTGTACACAAAATGACTCATCCTTTGGGACAAATGAGTCCCGGAAGAGCCAGTCCCCGTGCCACATGCAAAGCGCTAAACAGATACATCTGGACAGTCATTATTTTTTTAAATTATTTATTGTTAGTACTTAGCGGGGGACAGTCCCCAGGCCTGGAGCCAATAAGCACCACCGAGGAGCTCCTGAGTGGTTACGATAAAATGAAACAACAGTTCATGGGTTTCTGCATTCAGTACACTTTCCAAATAAATACATGCTGTGTTCGCTTAAGGTGAAACCGTGCTGCCTGGCCAGCTCTTCCTGGATCTGCTCAATCTTATGGTTGACGAATTCAATATTCTTTCCGCATTCCTTGCATATCAGGTGATCATGATGGCTTTGCCCAAAACATGCTTCATACCTGGAAACCCCGTCTCCAAAATCGACTTCCCGGGCGATTCCCGCATCAGTAAGAAGTTTGAGGGTGCGGTATACCGTGGCCTGGCCGACATCAGGATCATGCTTTTTTACCAGTTGCCACAGTTCTTCAGGTGAAATGTGGTAGCCTGAACTCCAGAATACATCAAAGATTATATCCCTTTGGGAAGTAAAATTGAGCTTGTTCCGTGCCAGATATAACAGAAATTGATCTTTTGCTGCCTGCATATATTTGTGCTTTGCTCCTGAAATACTGCCTGCCCGTAACCATTTTGAGCGGCCACCGGGGACAGGCACCCCGCACTTATTTTTAAAACCTGTCAATCATCCTTCAGAAAAATAAGTGCGGGGGTGCCTGTCCCCATTTTAGACAGGTTGAAAAGTTTTATAAGTTTCGCTGTAGTGCTAGAAAGGTCTTGGAATTCATAAGGGTTTTAATGTGATTTTTAAGGCTTCAGGAGTAATCATGCCGAAATAAAAGGTCAGGTTTGACTTTTTCTGAGTGGTATAGTCGATTACCCAGGAAGATGTATTGCCTTTGAATCCAATCTCTTCCGGAGGGAAAAACACGTGGCAGAAATAACTTTCATCGTAGACCAGGATGAAGACCTCCAGATTATCGCTGTTGATCTCAAGTTCAAAAGGAACGAAAAAAGAATAGATTGCCAGGTCGTCCTGAACTGTGACGGAGAAGTCAGTAATCTCAGTGGCCGGTATTTTTTCGCCATCTACCAGTATCCAGGTGAAGAAATCATGATGCTTAAGGTTTTTAAAGGTCTCATTGTATAATCTTTCCAGTTCGCTGTCGCTGATAGAGCCTGTTTTGTCCAAATTGTACTGGTTGATTATCCAGGCGCTCTGGTATTCATCAAAAGTCCACTCCTGCCAGACTCCCTTGATCCCATGCTCATCCAGTTCTACCTGCATTTCGGTTTCCAGGAAGACGTGGGGGTGTGCTGATATAGAAGCAGGGCCGGCAAGAAGCAGAAGCAGGAGAAGTACAGCAACTGCCAGACAGGCAGGATAATTACTTATACATTTATTGATAATTGACATGCTGCCGATAATAACTGCCTGCTTGAAAAAGTCAATGCCCCTGTATCTTATCTGAAGAGTTAACTTGAGAGTACAAGGTAAAAAGTAAAAAAATCAGGTGGTTAAAGTTGACGTGTATGTTTAGCGGCTGTTCACCAGGTCTTCCCGGCTGCGGTGCTTGCGCCATCTCCAGTGAGTGATGCCCAGTTTTTTGATTTTGTAGTTCAGGCTCCGTGGGGAAATTCCCAGTTGGGCGGCGGCTGCTTTCTGTACCCAGAGATTTTGCTCCAATGCGTCGATAATGGAAGTTCTTTCCTTACTCTCCAGGTCCGCCCCTGTCTCTGGACTGGTTGGTGTGTCCCGGTCCGAGCCCAGGATTCCTGAATTAAGATGGATGCTCTTTTCACTTATAACACCTTTTTTTTCTAAAAGTACTGCTCTTTCCAGAACATTGGATAATTCTCTGATGTTGCCGGGCCAGTGATAGGATTTAAGGACTTCCACGGCTTCAGGGGTAATATCCATTATCTTTTTGCGAAGCTGACGGCAAATCCTGTCCAGGAGGGTTCTGGACAGAGCTTCTATGCACTCCCTGCGCTGGCGCAAGGCAGGCAGGTGCAGCTTTAAAATATTGAGCCTGTAGTAAAGATCGCTTCTGAACTCACCGGTCTCAACCATCAGGGATAGATTTTTGTTGGTTGCTACGATGATGCGGATATCACTGTGGATGGTGCGGTTACCCCCCAGGCGCTGAAAACATTTCTCCTCCACCACCTGCAAAAATTTGGCCTGCAGTGATGAACTCATTTCACCGATTTCGTCAAGAAACACCGTGCCTCCATCCGCCTGCTCCAGTCTGCCCACCCTGGTCTGGAAGGCATCGGTGAAAGCCCCTTTTTCATGACCGAAAAGTTCGCTTTCAAGGAGGTTTTCCGGTAGATTGGCACAATTTATCTTCATAAAGGGCTTTTTATTCCTGGGACTGTTGAAGTGCAACGCACCGGCCAGAAAGCTCTTGCCCGTGCCTGTCTCCCCGGTGAGGAGCAGGTTGGAGTCGGTTTCGGCATATTTCCGGGTCCAGTGGATTATATCCTGCATGGCAGAACTCCGGGCCACTATCATGTCCAGGTTGTATACCACGTCCTGCTGGCGGCGCAGATAGTCTATTTCGTTTTTCATGCTCCTGCTCTCCAGAGCGCGCTCCACCGCCAGGTGGATTTTTTCACTGGAATATGGTTTGGCAATGAAGTCATAGGCCCCGGCCCGGATGACCTGCACTATCCATTCCGAATCGTCTCTTTCGCTGGTCACGATAATCGGGATATGTCCCAGTTGTTCCTGCACCTGCTGCAGAGTGTTCAGTTCCAGTTGGTTGTTGCTGTTGGCCTTCAGGTTCAACACCCCTACATCGAAAGCTGTGCCGCCGGCCTTTTTTTTGAGGCCGGACAAGGATGAGCACAGGGTCAGCACATGTCGGGCCCCCAGTGAACTGCTCAGGAGCCTGTGGTAGGCGTTGTTTTGTTCGATCCCCAGAACTCTGGCCATAGTTATGCTTTTTGTGGTTGAGTTCAACCGTACCTGTTAGAAGTTGGGGGGTAAATTCTGGTTGCATATCCATTTGAAACAATTTAACAATATTATTTATGACATTGCAAGAAAACAAATTCAACCCTGGTTGTCGTATTTGTCTGGGGTATACCTCCTATCGACTGGAAACCCTGCCTTTTGTCCGGGAAAAAATGCAGAGCTATCAGTGTATCGTATTGGAGGAACCCCCTACGCCGGGTTTCCAGGAAATGCTGCGAGGCGAAATGGCGGTGCAGGACTACCTCATGCTGACCGAGTTCGGTTTTCCAGGGTTTGCGCACAGTCAGTGTAAGCTTCTGCAGGAAATGCATGCCCGGGGTAAAGAGATCCTGCAGGTGGAACCATTTGTAGAAGAACTGATCGGTATCCACGAATTCTTTGCTGCCGGCGGCACTCCAGAGCAGATACGGGCAGGCACCAGGGCCAGGCTGGTCTACGAGGCCGAGCGTGACTGGAGCGCCAGACTCATGGATTTTTACAAGGTTTCAGGTTCAAGGCAAAGTTTTTCCAGCCTGGTACAGGCGGTTAAAGATTTTGCCGGAGCAGACGCGGAAAAAGGGCGGTTGCGGGACAGTATGAGAGCCAGGGCTCTGGAGATAATCCTTCCGGCGTACGAAAGTGTATACCTGGAGGCAGGGTATATCCATTTTTTTCTTGCCGGGGAGGTCTACATGAGAAAACCGGCCCGTTCCGCTATGGAAACCTTTTACAGCATGCAGAAATTTTTTCGGACAAGGCTGGGAAAAAGACAACTCCTGGGTCCAGGGGATGTGCTGACTCTCTTGTACACCTGGATGCCGGACTATGTCGGCCACCGGGCGGACCTGCTGGCTGCCCGGAGCCTGATTTACAACAAGATCGTACACAAGGAGGAGATGCTTGAGGAGGTTGACAAGTATCCCCATTCCCTGGACGAGCTCAAGGCGGTACAATTAGCCGGCAGCCTGGATTACGAGCAGTGCCGCGAACTTTATCAGAATATCCGGGGGCTGTCCACCCAGGAGGCCAGAGACACTGCCCGGCGAAAAACTATAAAAGCCAGGCAGTGATCCGGCGTATGTAACCATTCAGCGGGTGAGGACCCCCTGAATGCTTACGGCGTATCTGTTCAGCGCTTTTCTGGAAGCCATGCGGCATGCAAAGCGTTAAACAGACAGAATACGGCACTGGTCAGCTTATTTCAGAAGCTACTGCATCCCCCACCTGGCTGGTGGTCATGCCCATGCGTCCGGCTGACTGGCTTTGCATGCGTGGAAGCACCCTGCACACCGCATCTTCCAGCCCCTTTGCAGCCTCGGCCTCGCCAAGGTCTGCCAGCATGAGCTGACCGGCCAGGATGGACGCCACGGGGTTGGCTATGTTCTGTCCGGTATATTTGGGGGCAGAGCCTCCAATAGGTTCAAACATGGACACCCCTTTCGGGTTGATATTCCCCCCGGCGGCAATGCCCAGGCCGCCCTGGGTGATGGCCCCCAGGTCGGTTATGATATCCCCGAACATGTTGTCCGTGACCACCACATCGAACCATTCCGGGCTTTTGATCATCCACATGCAGGTGGCATCCACGTGAGTGTAGTCGATTTCCACTGCAGGGTATTCCTTGGACATTTCCCGGAAAACCCTGTCCCACAAGCCGAAGGCATAGGTGAGGACGTTGGTCTTGCCGCACAAAGTCAGCTTGCGTCGCTTGCGGGTGGCGGCCAGTTCAAAGGCATAGCGCAGGCAGCGTTCCACTCCCGTGTAGGTGTTGACGGATTCCTGCACGGCCACTTCATGCTCGGTTCCCTGCCGTAAAAAGCCTCCACAGCCGGCGTACAGGCCTTCGGTGTTCTCCCGGACCACGATATAGTCAATGTCTTCAGGCCCCTTGTCCTTCAGAGGGCATTCCACACCGGGATAGAGCTTTATGGGGCGCAGGTTTATGTACAAGTCCAGGACAAAGCGGGTGCGAAGCAGGATTCCCTGCTCCAGGATGCCCGGCCTGACCTCGGGATGGCCTATGGCTCCAAGGTATATGGCATGAAAGTCCTTGAGTTCTTCAAGGACGGAGTCCGGCATGACTTCACCGGTTTTGAGGTAGCGCTCCGCTCCCAGGTCGTAGATGTGCCAGTCCAGTTTGAATCCGTAGTGCCTGCCGGCCGCCTCCAACACTTTCTGCCCTTCCCGGACCACTTCAGGTCCGATGCCGTCTCCCGGAATGACGGCCACTTTGTACCGCTGCATCAATTTCTCCTCATGATTGTTTATGGGTTTGCCTAACGGAGCTTTGCCCGCCTTAGAAGTTTCGCTGTAGTGTTATGTTGTTTTACTGTTATCTTCTGGTTCATGATCAGCCTTTTTTTCCTGCTCCCTGGCCTTTTTATCCTGTTCTTCCTGCTCCTTTTCCTCGGCCTGCTCTTTTTCCCTGACCACCTCCCTGGAAGCGTCGGACTCGGTGTAGTATTCGATCTTGGGCTCGGGCTCGGAGTCGGTCTTGCTTGCAGGTGAACCGGTTTCCGTCTGTTGAGGCAGGTACTGTCTGGCTTCGTGTACCACCCGCATGGGCCTGGCATCGCCATGCTTGCTCTCGCCGAACCAGATGGTGTGATGCTGGAAGGGGATCTCTATGCCTCGCTCGTCGAAGATGCGCTTCATCCGTTCCAGAAAGGCCCGGCGAATGGCGAAATGACACAGGGGCCTGGTCTTGAGCCTGACCCTGATTTCCACGGCTGAATCGGTGATGTTGTTCATTCCGAAGATTTCCAGGTCGCCTATGATATCCGGCCCCCAGGTTTCATCCTGTTTGAGTTCCGCTGCTACGTCCTGCAGGGCAATGACCACCTCGCCGTAATTTTCCCGGAAGGCCACTCCGGCATCTATCATGGCGTAACCGTAGTCCCGGTTGTAGTTCTGCACAGAGGTGACTTCGCCGAAGGGGATGACATGCAGGGTGCCGGCGAGATCCCTCAAGGAAACTGTCCGAACAGTAAGGTGTTCAACTGTGCCGGCATGTCCCCCGGCTTCCACCCAGTCGCCCACGGCCATGGAGTCTTCAAGCAGAATAAAAGCACCGGTAATGACGTCGCGCACCAAAGTCTGGGCCCCGAAGCCTATGGCCAGACCTATGACACCGGCACCCGCCAGTAAAGGCGCAATATTTATCCCCAGGTGGGCCATAACGCTCATGCCGGCCACCAGTACCAGCCCGATGCGGATTACGTTGCTTAATAGCGGTAGAAGGGTCAACTTGCGGGAGCTGGCTCTTTTGTCTTCTGCATGCTCGGTTTCCAGGGCCATGGATTTTTCAATCCTGATACTAACGAACTCCCAGATTAAAAAGGCGGCAGCGATTATCACCAGAATAGTGAATACCTGAGAAATGATTGCTACGCCCTGAGGGGACATGAGCCATCCCAGGGTGCCAAGACCCCAGGCGTTTAGAATGGAAAAAATGGCCAGGAAATATATTATCACCTTTATGGTTTTTTTAAGCAGAGGGAGGTAACGATTGGCCCTGGCTTCCAGTTCCGGGTGTTTTGCCTTGAGATCGTCGCTGATTTTGAAAAGATAGTCCTGCCCGCGGTCGTTGAGCCTCAGGACAAAAGAAGTGATGAAAATTATGATGCCGGTCATAATGAGGGCTCTGGCCAGAAAAAACAGCCCCCCTTCAATCTGCATGGCCCAGGTCAGAAACATCCCCAGTATCAGGGCTATGGCCAGGACATGCCAGAAATCCGCCAGCCTGCGCCGGAGCACGCCAAGGGACTGCATTTTACGAAACATTGCCTGCCCTGTTTTGCCTTCCGGCAAAGGAACTTCTTTTGCTGAGGTTTCTTCCCCCCGCAGCCATCCGGCTACACAGGAACGGTTCTGCAGGATAAAAACGATGGCCATGAGGGTTACAATCAGCCCCAGTAGTTTTTGCATGGAAATGTAAAGGCTGACCGGCAGGCCCAGCAAAAGAGAAGCCTCCAGGATACAGTAACCATAGACAGTGATGCTTGTAATGCGGCGGATCCAGATATATAAGTATTGAGCAGATTCATTTCCCAGGGGCAAAAGCCGCAGGGCGGGAACTCCTGGAACCAGCACCATTCTGGACAGGGCCAGGATTACTTGTACAATCACAATGGCATTGACCGCTGCCAGGGTCACTACCTGGGTGCCGCTGCTTGGGTCCAGCAATGGAAGCAGGGTATAGGCTGCAGCGCCGAAAGCGATTATGGGAATAAGCTCCAGCAGAGTGCTTCCCATAAGCAGGACGAATCTCAAGGCCTTGTTGTAGGTCTCCTGGTCCTCCAGGGTTTTCCGCAACCTGTAAAGCAGGCGTCTGGCCAGCCAGTAGGCCAGAAATCCAACCAGTAATACCAGGGCCACCTTTCCGGCCATCTCCCCCCAAGAAGTCAGCACTTCAGGATCCTTGGCCTGCTGCGCCAGATCCAGAAACATGGCAGGCACCTCCTGGGTACTCTGTCCGGCTTCCGAAAGGACTTTGTTGATCTCCTGCATATGTCCGGTCATGATTGTCAGGATTTCTCCCAGGAGCCCGCCGGCATCGGCGAGGGGGTCCTCGTCTATCCTGGGCTCCTGGGCGGCCAGGAGGATTCTCAGGTCCTTTTTAAGTGCTTCCAGTTTTTGGGGATCATCCAGGTCCTGAAGAAGTCTTTCAATGCTGGAACTGGAAAGGTGCTGTCCCTGGACAGCCTGGCCTGGCTGAGCCTCAACGTTGACAGACAGACAAAACACAAAAAAGAATGTCAGGATAAGGGGTATAAAAAGCCCTGAAAGCTTTTTACAGTTAAGCATTAAACCTCCGCGAAAATTGCTGATGTTCTAAAAAATCGTTGTTTCTTTTCAGGAAGCTTACAGGAAAGGGGCTGGTTTGTAAATTGAATACTGAAGGCAGACCTGACAGATACGCCTGTAGAGAGCACTTTTGCAGGCCTGTCTACCAGGGATCGGGATTTGACAAAACCTGAGGAGGTTCGGTAAAATTATTATTTTACTTAAGTATAAGAATCATTACTGATTGTTTACATTAAACGCTGACCATGCCAGCAACCCAGGATCATGCCGTGCTCTTATCCCAATTCCAATTGGGACAGTCCCCGAGACAATATTTTTGTAGTTTTTATTGTTCCCACGCTCTGCGTGGGAACATCCTCTGGACGCTCCGCGTCCACAAAGATGAAGAGAAAGAAGTGCTCTTATCTCCATTGGGACAGTCCCCGAGACAATATTTTTGTAGTTACTGAAATCGTTAATTCGCAAAACTGATTGCCTTTGATCTGGTTGGTTCTTACGGGGACAGTCCCATACCAGGCGCTCAAGCCTGGTCTTTGCTCGAAATTTATTGATCCCACGCTCTGCGTGGGAACATCCTCTGGACGCTCCGCGTCCACCAATGACCGCAGAGCGGTCCAGATACGCTCCCACGCAGAGCGTGGGAGCGATAAGACTAAGCGTTCCCAGGCTGGAGCCTGGGAACGAGAGGCAGGCTGGAGCCTGGGAACGAGAGGCAGGCTGGAGCCTGGGAACGAGAGG
>PWSL01000035.1 GCA_003563255.1 Desulfonatronospira sp.
GATGGTCTGGCCGTGTTTCTTTTTGATGTAGGCCAGGGTGTAGAGGTTCCAGAAGATAATGCTGGTCATACCGGATATGGCTGCGCCGTAGATGCCGAAGTTTGGGGTGAGGATGAGATTGAGGATGATGTTTATTGCTGCGGCGGTCATGACAATATTTCTGAAGGCCTTTTGCCTGCCGGTCATGTTCATGAAGACCCCTGTGGAGCAGCTAAACTGTTACAGAATATCTATAATAACTTTGGTATCAAAAAAGGCTTTCAAGGATTTCTCCTTTTTCAAGATGTTTTTCCATTATGGCCATGGTCAGAATTTCTTTGTCAGAATATCTTGAGTACCGATCTTTTATTTCACTTGAGATCCCAACAATATCTTTGATTTTTGGATTTATGGGACTGGCTATATTGGGGTATTTCTCCTCCATCCTTTTATCTATAGCTTTTAAAACCTGCTCTATATCCGAATCAGAACTGGTATTGCTTTTTAGCGGCCTGATTATAACCTCCACCCCATCATCAGGATTTATATTTTCTGTAACCTCTTCAGGTAAAGAGATCTGTTCACCTTGAATCTTGGTCCAATATTTTATAATCTGCATAATATTTTCCTCTCATTTCTAATGCGGGCCATGCTCGCAACCCAAGTAAAGCAAATAATTTTTTGACAGGATTAACCACGCCAAAGACGCGTGGCAGGCATAGATTAAGAGATGGATTAAGAGAAAAGTATCTGTTTAGCGCTTTGCATGTGGCATGGGGACTGGCTCTTCCGGGACCCACTTGTCCCAGAAATCGAGACATTTTGAGCACAAAATGATGCCCAAGTGGGTCCCGGAGTGCCTGTCCCCTGCTTTCCTTAAAAAGGGCTAAACTGTTACAGAGAAAAGCATTTTCACCCCGCCCGGAAGGCGGGCTAAAAGGTCTTCAATCCTGTTAATCCTGTCTAAATTTCTTGTTTTTTTCTGACAGCATTTCAGCGGTAATTCACTGATATGGTTGACACTGCCTGATGATAAAAAATAACCATTAATAAACTTTCAGTGCTGACTACAGGCACACGGAATGCTGACGCTTTGATGTGCTGTTACACGAGCCAGCCCTGGGCGTAGAGCTATCTGCATGGATCTGGGGGGCAGGGACTTAAGCAGGTCGCATGCATCACGTAGATTCATAATAATGTGTTTGCCTTATTCTGAGTTCAGGATATTGTAAATTGTCTTTCTAGAGACGCCCAGGCGGGCGGCAATCTCGCTTTTTTGAAAGCCCCTGGCCAGCAGTTGCTCCACAATATATCTACGGGCTTGCTTGGTTGCAGTATTTCTGGAGGCGGGCATGTCCTTAAATTCCTTGCTCAGCTTTTCAACCGGGTTAGGTTCGGAATCAGTGTTCTTCTCCCCTGGACTGGAAGCCCAGGCCCTGGCTATTCTTTTAAAAATGGATGGAAACATCTCTTCCAGCATGAAACAAAATTTCTCCACCGTGCCTTTTTTTTCAAAAAGATTGTCTTGTTTTAAGCCAGCCCCTTCCCTTAAAATAAGCTCATACTGTCTGGAAGCCTGGATTTTGTCCTTGTCCAGCAGTTCAAGCACAGGTCCAGGATCAACAAAAGATTGGGCAGGCTCATCTTTGCAATAAAGGGACCAGGAACTCCATCTGTATTTTGTCGGGTCCTTGACCAGCCCCGCCCGGACAGGATTCAGATGTATATATACGGAAGCAGCCAGCAGGTAGGTCGGATCAAGACACACGGATTGACGGTACGGACCGCCGAACAGATGACCTTTTCGCTGGTATTTTTTATTGAACCATAAAGCATACCTGGAAAAAATATAGCGCATGGTCTCGAATAGATTCTTTTCCCTGGGTTGGATCAGAAGACATGATTTGGCATGAGACAAAGGGCAAGATAGTTGATCTGATACTCTTCAGCTGATTTTTTGAGAATACCAAGCATGGCCAGGTAATCGTTTTCTTCCAGAAAAAGAGGCTCTTTTCCCGCAGCCCTCTGAGTAATGTGGGAAATAAGCCCTGGCTGGTTCAGTTTATATCTGGGCCTGAACACCCTCTGCAGACGGGCATTAGCTGCAAGTTCATCGTATTTCATGTTAATTGATCCATAAAACAACATAGCTCATGTTGTAAACTGAAAAAGTAGGGCATAAGTTGAAAATTATGCTTTTAAAGCAAGATGGTAACGACTTGAGAGTTAAAAGTAAAAGGTAAAAAACCTGGAGGTTAAATCTGATAATGTTCCGGACATTTCGAATCCTGGAGATTGTCAGTAACCACAATATTTTGCTAGAGAACTATTGACTGTCAAGATAACAAACTTTGTAAACAATCTTTTTTTGGCCAAAGGAAATATTGGAAATCAGCGGTTTCAGATATCGTTGGCTTTTCCTGGCTTGGTCCGGGAGACAAGTTTTCTCTTGCAAAAAGTGTGTAAAATAAGCCGTATGTTACACACTTTGCGTTTGACGCAAAATGGGTAAAAAGAGGGTTAAGTTACACACATTGCGTCAAACGCGAAACGGGTAAAAAGTGGGTTAACTTACACACTTTGCGTTTGACGTAAAATGGGTAAAAAAAGGGTTAAGTTACACACATTGCGTTTGACGTAGGATGGGTAAGTTAGAGGTGGGGTGGGTCGTTCTGGGTGCCCAGCCCTGCTTTTGCAATCC
>PWSL01000061.1 GCA_003563255.1 Desulfonatronospira sp.
GCCTGCGTCCCGACTTCAGGCACATCCAGGAAGAGATTGACTGTTTCGATTGCCGTCCCAGGCCCATGCAGCGCAAATACTCGGCTCTGGAGGAACTGGGCCGGGCAGCGGTCAACCTGGGCCGGGACACCAGAGAATTTGTCTCCTTTGTCGGGGAGTTCGTTTCCGCCTTCGCCTACAGCCTGACCCACCCCGGGACCGTGCGCTGGAAAGACGTTTTGTCGCACATGGAAAGTGTCGGCGGCAGGGCTGTGTTCATCATAGCCCTTATGGGCTTTCTCATCGGGGTTATAATTGCCTTTCAGACCGCCATTACCCTCAGGGCCTTCGGCGCGGAAATATTCGTGGCCAAGCTTCTCGGCCTGTCCATGGTCCGCGAACTAGGTCCCCTGGTCACGAGCATAATCCTGGCCGGACGCTCCGGCTCTGCATTTGCTGCTGAAATTGGGACCATGAAGACAAACGAGGAGATCAACGCCCTGCAGACCATGGGACTCAGCCCGGTGCGCTTCCTGGTGGTGCCCCGCATGCTTGCGGCCATGCTGGTAACCCCGCTATTATGTATTTTTTTTCTGCTCTTCAGCTTTATCGGTGGAGCTCTGGTAATGCTTTCTATGGATTTTACGCTGAGTTCCTACATTCATCAGCTTAGTATTTCCGTTGGCATGACTGATTTTCTGGGAGGAATGGCCAAGGTGTTCGTCTTCAGCATCCTGGTAGCCTGGATTGGATGCGTCCGGGGGCTGCAGACCGGGTCCGGTGCAAGCGCGGTTGGAAGGTCCACCACCAGCGCCGTGGTCAGCGCCATAGTCCTGATTGTCGTGGCCGACGGCATATTTGCAGTTGTCTATTATTCCCTTGGGATTTAAAATATGCCTCAGAAAGAGATACACCCTGTTTCCGTGCGTAACCTGTACATGGGTTTTCCAGGGGAAACACTGCTGGAGGACGTATCCTTCGATGTTTACACCGGGGAAGTGTTCGTTATCCTGGGAGGATCCGGCAGCGGCAAGAGTACCCTGCTAAAACACCTCATAGGCCTGTATTCCCCTCTTGGGGGGGAAATATTTATTCATGGCCGCAACCTGACCCGGGCCACGCCCACTGAAAAAACGCAGATCATGAACAGCATAGGCATCAGCTACCAGAGTGGGGCCCTTTTCGGCTCCATGACCCTTCTGCAGAATGTCCGCCTGCCCCTGGAGGAGTTCACAGATATGCCCCTGGAGGCCATGAACCTGGTCTGCCGCCTTAAACTCTTCCAGGTAGGCCTGGAAGGATACGAAAAACACATGCCCTCGGAAATAAGCGGCGGGATGCAGAAAAGAGCAGCCATAGCCCGGGCCATGGCCCTGGACCCCTCCATACTTTTCCTGGACGAACCATCAGCCGGACTGGACCCTCTGACCTCGCTGGAGCTGGATGAGCTTATCCTTAGTATAGCCCGGACCCTGAAAATAACCTTTGTCATCGTCACTCACGAACTGGACAGCATCTTCAAAATAGCCGACCGCATGATCATCCTGGATAAGCGAAATAAAAACCTTGCAGCCCAGGGTAACCCCCTGGAGTTGAGCCGCACCCATCCGGATCCATGGGTGCGCTCTTTTTTACAACGGGACAAGGTGGCCCAATGAGTACACAACCCAATTATTACACCATAGGCATTTTCGTAAGCATCGGACTGGCCTTGTTTCTGGGGGCCCTGGCCGTCCTGGGGGCCGGGGCTCTGTGGAGGGAAACACTGACCATAGAGACTTACCTGGATGAATCCGTCCAGGGGATTGACAAAGGATCACAGGTCAAAATGCGCGGAGTTACCGTGGGGCGCGTAGACGAAGTAACCTTTGTCGGAATTAGATACCCGGAGGCCGGGGATCCCGGAGAACGCTACGTCCTTTTGCAGATCAGCCTGGAACTGAATGAATTCGGGGTCCGGGACCAGGAAGCCTTTGAGAGATTTCTGGAACGGGAGATCCAGAAGGGGCTCAGGATAAGGCTTTTGCCCATGGGCATAACCGGTGCGGCCTATCTGGAGATGGACTACGTAGACCCTGTGCGCCATCCCCCCCTGCCCGTAAACTGGGAGCCAAGGTACACATATATCCCCTCCGCGCCCGGTACATTCGCCCGCCTGGAGGAGACCTTTGAGTCCCTGGGCAATACCATGGCCAAGATAGAAGAAATGGATATTCAAAAGACACTGAACCACCTGGACCATCTTATCCAGAGCCTGGACAAGAGCGTGCAGTCCTTTGACCTGGCCGGCATATCCGCCAGGGCGGAGGTCTTTATTGAGGAACTAAGGGATACCAATCGTAAAATATCCGGGCTCATCGGACCACTGGAGGACCCGGAGGAAAAGCGGACTGATCTGCATGCCGTGCTCAAGGATTCCAGACAAATCCTGCAGAAGGTGGATAAAGGCCTGGACCGGCTGCAGCTGGACAAGGAAGGGGGAGCTGCGGATCAGATAGCCCGGACCCTGGACAACCTGTACCAGGCTTCAAAGACTCTGCCCGAAACCATGGACAGCATAGGCGTCACCGCTGCCAGCCTCAAGGAAAGCAGCAAGAGCGTGGAGCGCCTGAGCAGCAGAAGCTACACCATGCTCAGGTCCCAGAACGAGGAACTGCGAAGACTTCTGCAGAACATGCAGATCATCAGCGAAAACCTCC
>PWSL01000018.1 GCA_003563255.1 Desulfonatronospira sp.
CAGAAGATGGTTCAGATTCCGGGCTGAGACCTGGGAATAAGTTTTCTGGGAGGCAAATATATCGGCACTTATGCCCGGCGCAAGGGAAATTCATGGAACACCTGCACCTCCAACGGAGGAAAGTACGAGCCATGCGAGCCTGACGCGGAAACCATAAATCTAGCAAGTAAGGCACAAGACCTGTTCAACCTTGATTTTACCTGCGTGGATGTTGTGGAGACAGAAGATGGCCCCATGGTCTTCGAGGTATCAGCCTTTGGAGGTTTCAGGGGACTTTATCATGCCTGCGGCCTGAATGCGGCCGGCATGTATGCGGAATATATTATTAACCAGCTGGAATCCCGGCAATAATGCCGATGTAAGCATTCAGGGGGTCCTCGGTGGTGACTCATGGCATTAGGCCAGGGGACTGTCCCCGCTGAGTAATGACTATGCAGCTTCACTTAATTTCGCGCCTGTACTTTTTGTTTTGGTGAAGGAAAAGTGTCGCGGGGACTGTCCCATTGGCCGGTACCTGCCCCCCTGAATGATTACTATCCATCTATGCCTGCCACGCGTCTTTAGCGTGGTTAATCCTGTCTAAAGATTCTTGTTTTTTGTAACCCCAGTTAAACCCAGCAAAGCTGGAACGCTTTCAGCGTTGTTAAACTGGGCAGGCAGGCTTTCAACGGTTAAGTCACTGACAGTAACGGTATATTGGTATTTCATCCCTTAGACCCCGATGAAATGGGAAGAAATTTCATGGGGCAGGCCCCTGTTAAACCCTGCTTTGCAGGAACGTTTTCAGCGTTGTTTAACGGGGCAAGGTAAACTGATTTACGCTGATTAAAATTATTTTGATGGCAATCTAGAATCGGCCTGCACTCTCCATCCACCCAGGGCATGGCAATTCGACCTATCAACCACGACAGGATGAGGGTCAATGGACTTAATCAAGGACTTAAGCTTCTGGTAAACTTTTGAAGGATCTATTGCCCTTGGAAACATTTTGGAATGCTTTAGCGGCTGCTCAATATGAAGAGCAACCCGGAGCTTTTGAGTGCGCAATGCTTTTTCGGCAATGTGTTTCTCATCATGGTCATCGGCCTGAAATCTGCCTGCAGCTATGCCGGCCAGACTATCCCGGACCTTTAAGGCCATTTCCAGAGGAAGATCCACAATTTTTGTTCGTCTGTGCACTCTGTAGTCTTTGACTTCCACCAGCCAGAGAATATTTTGTGGTTCAGGGCAGACAGCTGCAAAATCAACAGCCTTATTGCCTGAACAGCACCCCTTGAAACGTTTGCGGTAAAAGGCCCACCTGTCATACTGGCCGACTTTCCAGTTCTCAGGAAATTCAAAAACCAAATCACCTTCAATAAGCCTTGTCATCAATCAAGCTCCATGAAACGGTCAGACTGACTAAGTTCCTCATCCAGAGCCGCAATGGGATCCAGATCATCCATACTTGTTCCCTGCTGCACCTGCACACCCTGCCTGGAAAAATGCAGAGCAAAAAACCTGGCCGGAGTATTCCTGTATTCTTTGCTGCTGTGCAGAATTTCAATTTCGCGCAGCAGAAAAAGGCTGTGCGTGGCGATAAAGATTTGTACTCCGGCCTGGGCCAGGTCCATGATGAAACGGGCTACCCTGGCCACAAGCCTGGGATTCAGGCTTGTATCCGGTTCGTCCCAGAAGGCCGTTCCTTTGGGCCTGATCACTCCTGTAGCCACCAGTTGGGCCAGCATGGCCAGTTTGCGTATGCCTTCAGCTACAAGAGGTATTTCCAGCTGCACTTGACCAGCCGGTTTAAAGTAAAACCGCCCGTTCTTATCCAGAATAATGCTTCCGCCCATGGTCTTTTCCAGGGAAGACAGCAGGCTTTTGAATTGGTATCCTTGGTTATTACGCTCTAATGGCGATCCCAGATGTATGCACAGATCCCTGTATGTCTGAGGAAACTCTAAAAATTTTTTTTCGTAAAGGGATATAAGATTTGGATAAAGGGTCAGGATTTCCCTGGTTGGAATATATACTGGATCTGTTTGCAGCCAGGATTCCGGAACTTTTTCCAGAGAAACCTCAGACCTGCTCTGAGAAGCCAGAGAAAAGGAAATGTCATGGCTGCTGTCTTCAAAGAAAGCGTCGATTTGACACCGTTCCCGTCCCTTCCCCCTGTGTACTGTCCGACCCAGGCTTTCCGGCCTGAAAACTCCAATAATTTTTTCCGCCAGCGCTGTCTGCAGGCCGGTTTTATTGGGAGGAGAATCCGCAGACAGTCTTGGCCCATTTACAGAAAGGCAGGATAAAATACAATAAGCAGTTTTCAGAAAATGGGTTTTACCGCTGCCGTTTTCTCCCACAACAACATTCAGCCCTGGACTCAAATCAAACCCGGCCTTCTGAAAAACCGTCATATTTTTTATGTGCAGGCTTTTAAGCATTATTGAACAGCCTTTAAGGGATTAGAAAAATACTGATATACCGTTATAGTGATGCTTTGCCAGAAACATTAAAGAGAAGAGTTTTTTAGACAGGATTAACCCCAGTTAAACACCCCAAAGGGGACCCCGGATTAACGGGGCAGGCAGGATTAAGAGATTGATTAAGAGAGAAGGTTTTTGTCCTGGCCCCCAGTTGAATACCCTGCGGGTTGCTTTTCAAGCATTCAACGGGGCAAGCGGAGG
>PWSL01000263.1 GCA_003563255.1 Desulfonatronospira sp.
AAGGATGAGAGTCTGCAGCAGGAGATTCAGGCTAAGGACCGCCGCATATCCGAGCTGTCGTCAGAGCTTGAGAAACAGTCCAGGGTCCGGCAGGAACTGGAGCATGAACTCAAGAGCAAGGATGAGAGTCTTAATCAGGAACTAAATGGCAAGGACAAGCGAATATCCGAGCTGGAGAACGAACTGAAGCAACAGTCCGGTTTCCGGGAAGAGCTGGAACAAAAACTCAAGAGCAAGGATGAGAGTCTGCAGCAGGAGATTCAGGCTAAGGACCGCCGTATATCCGAGCTGTCGTCAGAGCTTGAGAAACAGTCCAGGGTCCGGCAGGAACTGGAGCATGAACTCAAGAGCAAGGATGAGAGCCTGGAGCAGGCGGCCCGGGATAGAAGCGGGTTGGTTTCAGAACTGGAATCGTTGAAAGCAGATAAAGAAAAGCTGCAGGAAAAGGTCGCGAGTTTAGATACCAGGAACAAGAGCCTTGAGAGAGAAAAAAAGGATTTTTTGGACAAAATGGAAAAGATGAAAAAGACCAATGATCACAAAGAGATGCAACAGGAGGCTGGATTAAAGATGTCTGCAAACGAGTGGAGAAAAAAATCGGACAAGTTATGGGACGGGGTCAGCTATATAGCACCGCAGCAGGCTATCGAATTTCTTTCTGCAGCTATTGAAAAGGAACCTGAGAGAGCCGAACTTCATAACGACCGCGGGCTTGCCAACATGGATGAATTCAGGATGCAGGACTCTATTAATGATTTTACCGCTGCAATCAATCTCAAGCCTGACTTTGGAGAGGCCTATCATAATCGTGGAGTGGCGCTTCTTAAGCAGGGAAAGGCTTTTGCCGCCAGAAAGGATTTTCAGATGGCTGCTGAGCATGGGGTCTGGATTGGGCTGAATTATTTGAAAACACCAAGATATTCTCCAGGAATACTTGCAAAAATAATAATGGCCCTGGGACTGAAAAAACCTGAATTAAGGTGGAATCAATGATTGTTAAAGTTGTTTTTTATTCAATGTATGGACATGTGCAGGCCATGGCCCGCGCCGTCGCAGAAGGTGCCGCCCGGGTTAACGGAACAAGAGTGGACTTAAGAAGAGTGCCTGAAACGCTTCAACATGATGTTCTGGAGAAGATGGGGGCACTGAAGTTTCAGGAAAGCATCCAGGACATACCAGTATGCACTGTGGATGAACTGCAGGAAGCATCGGCTCTGATATTCGGGACTCCTACACGCTTTGGCAATATGTGCGGACAGATGCGGCAGTTTCTGGACGGCACCGGGGGCTTGTGGGCTTCGGGTGCACTGGTGGGCAAAGTAGGCAGCGTTTTTACCAGTAGTGCCACCCAGCATGGTGGACAGGAGTCCACTTTGCTCAGCTTCCACATAACCCTGCTGCATCACGGGATGATTATTGCCGGCCTGCCATACACCTTTAAGGGACAAATGGGTACAGATGAGGTTACCGGCGGTTCTCCATACGGCGCTTCTACAATTGCAGGAGGAGATGGTGCCCGCATGCCCAGCCGGAACGAGCTGGATGGGGCTAGGTTCCAGGGAGACTATGTCGCCCGGATAGCAGCCAGATTGACCGACAAGCCCTGAAAAAAGCCGGATCTGTCCTCAGCGCAGTTCCGGTCCCTCCTCCAGGGCATCTATGAGGCTGATGGTCAGACTGAGAAAATCAGCCTCGGTAAGGATACCCACCAGCTTGCCATTCATCAGCACCGGCAGACATCCATACTTGTGTTCCAGAAGCAGGCCTGCGGCATCCCTCAGGTTGTCATCCGGTGTAATGGTTTTTACATTTGTATTCATGATTTCTCTCACCGGAATGCCGCGGTCCAGCTCTTCCTGGGTCTGAGTGTCTACGCCGGCAAGCTTGGAGACCGTTGCTTCCAGGATATCGCGGTGGGTGATGAGGCCGGTAAAGCCCATGTTTTCATCAACTATAGGTATATGCCTGATACGGGCGAGATCCATCAGGGACCTGGCCAGGGCCAGGTTGTCGGTTTCCTGCAGAGTAAAAAGGTCCTGAGTCATAAGATCTTTGACATTGAGCATAATACACCTGCCATATATTGTTTATTGATTATCCCTGCTTGAGAGTGACAAGTAACACGTCAAGATAACACTACGATGACGTATCTGTTTAGCGCTTTTAAGGAAAGCAGGGGACAGGCACCCCCGCACTTATTTTTCAGTAATGATCTTCATACTCAGCGAAAAAATAAGTGCGGGGAGAGCCAGTCCCCCTGCCACATGCAAAGTGCTGAACTGATACTGATTTACGTTTCCTTGGAGTGAGTTTTTACGTCCTGTTTGCAAAGTTCCCGGAACGTGTTGAATAATGGCGACTTTTTTCAAATTGGGTTGCGGGCATAGCCCGCGTTAGGCTTGTTATTGGATTATTACCCTTGCAATGCCGGGTAGTCAACAAAGTTTGTGAAGTATTGCCCTGCAGCGGTTAAATTTCATCCAATCTTGACAGTCAGAAGTTTTCTAGGCTTTTTCCGCGATCTTGCACGGAAAAAGTGGCCCATTCGGGGCATCATTCGGTTAACCCTTGCAGGACGCGTTGAGCACGGGGACTGGCTCTCCCGGCACTTATTTTTCTAATCTGTTTCTTGTTCAATAAAAAATAAGTGCCGGGGTGCCTGTCC
>PWSL01000113.1 GCA_003563255.1 Desulfonatronospira sp.
ATGCCTATAGTACCTTCTTGTTCTAGCGCAACGAATATAGTCATCCCACATGACGAATAAGTCGGGGTTCTTTAGGTGCATTAGCTTAGGTGCGCCGGTGAATTCAACACCTCTGATTGTTGAGAGAGCATTGAAAATGGCTGTAATGTGTGAACCGTGCGCAGATAGGTCAAATGACATAATTGTCTGGCCTCTTAGTTGGACAAAATGATCACTTAACTCTGTGAGGGTTTTCCTAAATCCCTCAATATCAAACTGTTTTACCGCATAGCGAAATCGAGCGAAGTTCCATGTCGCAAGAAGAAGCATACAAGCTTCAACTTCGAATCCATGCACAATCAACCTGCGGGATAAAGCAAAAAAATCCGTTCGTCTCTCTCGCTCGTCGTACTGGTTTACTGCCCTGTCAAATGTAGGTTGTGTAATCATCTGTCCATGCCCTTAGTTTCTTACGGTGGTGGCAAGTTAATTGCGGCGAGCACCCGCACGCAATCACGCAGACAGGAAATCCAGCGGATGTCGATGTATATGCCCAACGGTAGCACGGCCAAACGTTCTGATTGGTCCAATGCTTATTATTTCTTTGCATCCGCAGCGGATATGGCACCTGCATCATCAGCCATCATTTTGGTGAAATTGTTTGGACCTGAGAAAATGCGCTGGCCATTCCGATATTGTGATAGTTCATTACTATCAATCCAAATTACTCCTGGATTGGTACAAAGACCGCAAATCAGGGCTGTCTTTGGATAACCAACTGGATGGACATATGCCACATATCGAGTAGTTCTTCCTTTGGGGCATGCGTGGGCATTCAAGCATCTACATAACGCCATTTACTCCTCCTCTATGATGTAACGTGAAGGCTAACGACTCGGCTCAGCGGCCGCGACGGTTTTTCGCGGTCCGCTGGAGCCGTTTGTTCGCCGGTCTCTCTCTGAGTTCGTACAACATCAGCCGGCAAATGCGCATGGCCCATTCGGCCTTGAACGCTTGGCTCATGGCAGCCTCTGTCATAGTCAAGAGGGCTGAATCATGAAGATAAGGTCCGAATTGAGGCTGACGGAGTATTGGTATGCCCATCCAAAATTGGGCGGACTCATCAAATGGCGGTTCAAAGGCCGCAGGTAGAAAGAGATCCATTAGATCTCTCAAACTTAAGTTCCGAATATTCCTGCTTTCCAGATAGTCTTCAACCCTGCCCCTCACCCGCTGAAGGAAACCAATCGCGTCGAGTAGAAGTCGCGCTGGCCATGGCTTGTCAAGATCATTAGTGCTTCTGATGGCGTCAATTGACATCGGATTCTCGTCGGTTGTTGGGAAAAGTTAAGAAGATTCAACAAAACCGTTTAACATTCTCTGGCCCCTTGCCTTTAGAAAAATTTCTGTATTCTTTGCATATTCAAGATACTCATCAACATTATTTGGGAATGGGGAGCCAGAAAAACCACCAAACGGAAGATGAAACCTTACTGATGAAAAATCTTCACTAACCAAATCCTGAAAAAGAAAAAACTCAACATAGCCTTTAAAATCCGCAAACAGACTAAAAAAACTCTCATATCTATTAAAAGCGTCTGTTAAAGGGGAGTCCTCCCCTTCATAGAAAAGGCGGATACACTCCAAGGTTAGATCAAATCGGTCACCAATCTTTGCGTTAACGCCTCTTGCCTGATTGATAGTGAATTTTCTGTTTACCTGCTTTGACGGAAAAAGGGTATAAGCCGCAATCTTGTTGCCTTGAATAAACAGATTTTCAACTGCTTCAGGAACTTTAGCTGTAATTGTCAACAGGCGCTTAGTCCCCTTGTAGGAATGCGTTATCGCATCGCTTCCAAGATAAAATTCACCCAAGTGCGATTTGTGGTAAAGATACCCTTTTTCTTCAAGAGTAAGCTTTAAGCCATCAGGCAATAGTTTAGACCAAAGTTTCCTATGATATGCTTTTAGGGTTTTGCTGCAAGCATCGACATCTTTATTTGGCGGTGTATCACGCCTAAAATCAAAATCAATATCAATAACTGTATCCATGCCATTAGTCTCCCAACAAGTGATTATCAAATTTTTGGATATCATGATAACGGACATGCTATACATGATTTGCGTTTTTCATATTTAAAAACTGCTTGCCTTAGTCCTCATGGTTCCTAGCTGAACCCATCTAAAAATCCTGAAGGCTTATGTCCTGAACACCTCCCGCCTGTGCCACCCCAGACACTCCTGATCCGGGATGTGTCTCTCATCTGATGGCTTGAAAATCGGCCTGTGATCCAGGGTCATAATGGGACCGGGGTTGTTGTGTTCCTGCCTGGACAAAGGAGAAATCAGAACCTCATATTCCCTGCCCACACTCATGAACCCCCGGTCAAAACTCCAGTGGCAGAGCCTGCACAAGGCCATGCCGTTGGCCGGACGGTCATCATTTGTATCCGACCAGGGTCTAATATGGGCTGCTTCAACTATAGTGTGTCCCTCCGGGGTGAGCATGCGGATGCCGCACAGGGCGCAGCGGTGCTCATAGAGAGTCATGACCGCCTTGCGGAAACCCTGGTCCCTGATATTGGCGGGTTTATCAGAGCCGTAGGTCAGGATCTTTTCTGCGGCCTTGAGAAGTTTCCGGCTGTATTCAAAAGCCTGCTGATTTTCTGATGCTTCCAGCAG
>PWSL01000009.1 GCA_003563255.1 Desulfonatronospira sp.
TGATAACCCTGGCCGTCCTGGGCCTGGCCCTGCTGGCTGGAATGTTCCTGACCAGAGGTATTGTCAGACCTGTCAGTCTGCTGGAAAGGGCCGCCGGCAGGCTGACGTCAGGTTCCCAGCCTGAGGAGATCGCGGAAATGTCCAGGGTTGTGGAGGTCCGCAACCTGACCAGGTCCTTCAACCAGATGTCCCGCAAGATATCCGACTCCATTCTGAAGCTGAACAACGAACTGGATGAGCGCAGGCGGGCTGAGGAATCCCTGCGGGAGAGCCAGGCAAGAATGCAGGCGGTTACTGACTCAGCCCAGGACCCAATTATCATGATGGGACCTGACGGCGAAATATCATACTGGAACCCCATGGCCGAAATAATATTCGGATATACTGCAGAAGAAGTCATGGGGAAAAACCTGCATCATCTCCTGGCACCTGAAAAATATCATGAATCCTTTAAATACGCTTTTCCTGAATTCAAGAGGACCGGACAGGGCAATGCTGTGGGCAAAACAATTGAATTATCAGCTATTGGCAAGGATGGCCTGGAAATTCCCATCTCGCTGTCCATGTCCTCAGTCTCGCTGCAGGGAAGATGGCATGCAGTGGGAATCATTCGGGACATATCTTATCAAAAAAAGGCCGAAGATGCCCTTATCCAGGCCAAAGAACAAGCCGAGGCTGCCAACCTGGCCAAGTCCGAATTCCTGGCTAATATGTCTCACGAGCTTCGCACTCCTTTCAACGGCATAATGGGTATGATGCAGCTTCTGCGGACCACGCCCCTGAATGAAGAGCAGCAGGAGTACGTTGCCGCGGCTGTCACATCGTCCGAACGTTTCACCCGCCTGCTTTCGGACATTCTGGAACTGTCCAACATTGAAACGGGAAAAATGATCATCCGCTCTGCAGAATTCAGCACTAAAGAATTGCTTGAATCCTTGTCCGGTCTGTTTTCGGCAGAAGCTCGCCAAAAGGGACTCGCCCTGGAATTTTTCATGGATCCTGATCTTCCGGCACAAGTCACAGGAGACGTGACCCGGGTCAAGCAGATCCTGTTCACCCTGGTGGGCAATGCCTTGAAGTTTACAAAGCAGGGAAACGTCCAGGTGCAACTGATTTCTCTCTCTGGGGCCAAAGGCGGAGATACCAGATTGAAGTTTTCAGTTTCCGATACCGGCATAGGCATCCCCGATGATAAAATGAGAGATCTGTTCAAGCCTTTTGTGCAGGTTGATGGATCGTATACACGCGAATATCAGGGCGCAGGTCTAGGCCTGTCCCTGGTCAAACGCCTGGTGGAGATGATGAACGGAAACATTTCCGTTGAAAGTGAAGTGGGCCGGGGGACCACAGTGCACGTGGTCCTACCCTTTGCCCTGCCTGCTGCTGATCACTTGGAATCAGTTACTGCAGCCACAACTAAGCCAGAGTCCAAAAAGTACTTAGATATCCTTCTGGCAGAAGACGATAACTTGAATCAGTTTTTCATGAAAGCCATGCTGGAAAAGCAAGGACATAATGTCGTTCTGGCAAATAACGGGCAGGAAGCCGTAGATCTGTTCCAGGAACAGAACTTTGACTGCATACTCATGGACATTCAAATGCCTGTGATGACCGGGGTAGAGGCGACGCAGCGGATAAGAAGCATGGAGCAGGGAGCATGGGGCATGGAGCAGGGGGCAGAGGTCAGAGGTCAGAGACCGACTGCAGAAAAACGTATCCCAGAATCCCTCAATTCCTCAATTCCTCAATCCCCGAATTCGGAAGTCCCAGAATCCCTCAATTCCTTAATTCCTCAATTCTCCAATCCCCGGATTCCAATCATCGCTGTAACCGCCCATACCCAGCCAGGTGACCGGGAGAAGTTCCTGGAGGCAGGCATGGATGATTATATAGGCAAACCGGTGAATCATGAGGATTTTCAAAGGGTGTTCAGTAAGTTTTTTGGGCAGGAGCATTTACAGCAATACCCGTGGCAAGAATAAACAGTGAATTTTAACGGCTATTATGTTGTCAGTCACAAAGTGAGTTTGAATGCAATACCATTCGAAAGGATCATTTGATAGGAAGCTGGGACTGCCTATGGCCTGGCAACTAGGCTTGACCCTGTCGCATCTTTGGTCCCGCTATCAAGCGGAAAAAAAATCATTTCAAGTCAAGGACTTCACTTTTATAAGAAGTTTAAATTCCTTAGGCGCTTAGCACAAATTTCGGAACAACATATTGTTTCATTTTCAAAGGAAGCCTAGAGGTTATGCCCACGGAACACACGGAAGGGCACGAAAGTTTTAAAGCGTTGCGAAGCAAAGCATATTCCGTGAAATTCCGTGTATTCCGTGGGCAGTCTCTTTTGCCCTGAAGGGGCCACTTTTTCCGCGAAGGGTCGCGGAAAAAGCCTTAGGCGCTTAGCACAAATTTCGGAACAACATATTGTTTCATTTTCAAAGGAAGCCTAGAGGTTTTGCCCACGGAACACACTGAAGGGCACGGAAGTTTTTCTTATCGCTCCCACGCTCTGCATGGGAGCGTATCTGGATCCAGCACTCACTTTTGGCAATGGAGAAATACCAGAAATAAATAGTATTCAAAAGTGAGTGCTGGATCATTGGTGGACGCGGAGCGTCCGGAAGATGTTCCCACGCAGAGCGTGGGAACAATAAA